>CALMNS010000130.1 GCA_937871635.1 uncultured Solirubrobacter sp. | reverse complement strand
TCCCGACGCTGATGAGCGTGCTGACGGCGACGGTGCCCGACGAGCGGCGGGGCGCCGCCACGTCGGTCGTCACCACCGTGGCGTACCTCGGCTTCCTCGCCGGCCCGGTCTACGTCGGGACATGGGCCGCCGCCGTCGGGCTGCCCGGCGCGATGCTGGCGGTCGCCGGGCTCGCCGCCGGCCTCGCGCTTCTCGCCGGCGCCGCCCTGCGCGAGATCAGTCCTCCAGCCCGAAGCTGAGCTTCAGGGGGAGTCCGCTGCCCGCCCTGATGGCGGCCCGGGCGCGCCGCGTCCCGCGCCGGGCGGGCCGCTGGGCGCTAGGCCGGGAGGCTCGCGGGCAGGTCGAAGCGCCCGAACAGGCTGCCGTCGAACGTGACGATCTCACGGACCAGGCCGTCCTCGATGCGCAGGACGTCGATGGCGAGCGGCCGGTGTTCGACGTCCCCGGGCCGCCGGACGTAGCACGCGACCGCGGGCTGCCGGTTGGCCCGCGTGACCACGCAGCGCATCGACCCGAACGCCTCCGAGCCGAAGCCGCCCTCCACCCAGGCCCCGACGACGGTGTCGCGGCCCTCCCATACCCCGGGCTGGGGCGGCATCCAGAAGCGGACGTCATCGTGCATGACGGCGACGAAGCCCTCGGGGTCGGCCTGCTCGCTGGCCTCGACGTAGCGGGCGAGCAGCTCCCGCTCGGCGGCCGACGGCTCCTGCTCGGGGCGCCACTGCGCGCGGGGCTCGGGCAGGTGCTCGCGCAGGCCGGCGTGGGCGCGCTGCAGCGCGGAGTTCACCGAGGCGACCGTCGTCTCGAGCAGCTCGGCGGTCTCCTTGGCCGAGCAGTCCAGGACGTCGCGGAGGATGAAGACCGCCCGCGGCAGGGGCGCCAAGCGTTGGATCGCGGTGAGGAACGTCAGCTCGATGGTCTCCTTGGCGACCACGGCGTCCTCGGGACCGTCCTCGCTCGCCGGCACGGCCTCGAGCAGCGAGTCGGGGTAGGGCTGCAGCCACAGCACCTCCCCGTCGGGGGTCGCCGTCCGCGGGCGCTTGTCGAGCGCGTCGAGGCAGGCGTTCGTCGCGATGCGGTACAGCCAGGCCCGCAGTGTCGAGCGGCCGGCGAACTGCTCGCGCTTGCGCCACGCCCGCAGGAACGTCTCCTGCACGAGGTCCTCGGACTCCTCGACGGAGCCCGTCATGCGGTAGCAGTGGACGTGGAGCTCGCGGGCGTGGCGGCGCACCTGCGCCTCGAACGCGTCGCGGTCAGTGGTGAGGTGGGGTGAGGAGGTCATGGGCGGTGTGACGGCGGGAGGCCCGGAAGCTCATCGCGACCGGGTCGGTTCGCGGTGCGGGCTCAGGCCAAGGCGATTGCGGCGTCGCGCAGCCGTCGCTCGAGCGCCTCGTCGCTCTGATCTAGAGCGGCTCATCCGCGGCGCTGCGCTCCGCTTGCCCCCGGTAGCCGATTGGCCACTGGGAGATCTTGGAGCTCCGGACCGGGCTCCAGCAGATGCTGGCAGCCCACCGCTCGGCGCGTTGCGTGATCTCGCCGATGACCTCGGCCTTCGCTGCGGAGTACGCATTCATGTCGGGCCATGCGCGTTGCGCAAGCTCACGCTTGACCCCGGCATACCGTTCTCGGTCGTCACCAGCGACCCGGAGCCAGTCGCGAAAGAGCAGATGCGTGCGCTCCCAGTGGCCGCCGGTCGCGCAGACGTGAAGGTGGACGTCGAGAGCGGGCGTGCGCAACATCCGGTGCCCCGGTTCGCGGACCCGCAGCCGGTAGCCGGCGCGCCGAAGCAGCGGCACATACAGCCGCTCGTCGTCGGGGTCGTCGACGCTGACGTCGATGTCGATGATCGGCTTGGCCGGAAGGCCGGCGACGGCCGTCGAGCCGATATGGTCGACCCGATGAGCCAGCTCGCCAAGGGCGGGCAGGATGCGGTCGCGTTCGCGTGCGAACGCCCCCGGCCAGGACTCGTCGTATGGGACGACGACGATCGCACGTCGCTCCCGGCCGCCGATCAGCTCCATCGCCCCATGGTCGCACCCGTAGGCTCGTGCCTTGACCGATCCTGATCTGTGAGCTCCAGGCGCTCGGCTTCAGCGCCGAAGCGGCTGCCCGAGCGGCCACACTCGTGGAGCGCGCGCGAGACCGCTCGTGTGCTGTCCACCCTGGCGTCCCGGGCGGTGCCCGAACCCCTGTGCATGGTGGCGTTCCTGAGCTCAGACGGCCCGCCGATCGTGCCGTTCGCCGCCTGGCTGACCAGCTCGGAGCGCAACGGCTTGGTCGCCCGAGGCCCCGTCGGCGTTCGCGAGCAGGACGCCGCCCTGCAAGTCATCGCTCGCCAGGTCACGGCGCGAGCCCGTGAGCGCGACTCAGGCGTCACCGACGACTTCGTCTGCTGGTCGGCCAATCACGACAGCGACTGGATCGAGGGCTTCCAGGCTGCGCTCCCACGGCGACGGTCGAGCGCTACAGGCCGCCGGGTGGCTGGACCCGGCCCGTACGACGACTGGCTCGGCCCGCTGCAGGACGAGTGACGCACCAGTGACGTTAGGCGCGCTGGTCAGCTGCGCTGCTGCGACAGCGGCTCGCGGAGGCGAGCCCAAGCCGGAGGATGGCGTCGGGAGTCGGCCTCGTTGGAATGCCTGGTCTATGCCACTTCAGCTCACCCGCTTCTGCAACGGCACGAGGTTCAGCGACCGTCCGAGCGGTTCTCAGGGCGGTGTTGCATCCGCGGCTCACGGGTGGCGTCGCCGAGCCGAGACGCAGGGCGTCGAATAGCCGAGGTTCTCCATGAGCTCGACCTCCGTCGGCGCACGCCCCAGCTCCTCGATGAGCTGCGTCCTCGCCGGGTCCGACACCGCTTGCTTGCGACGCGCCCACGGGCGCCCCCACTGGAGTACCGCGAACCACCAGAGCATGACCGAGGCGGCGTGGATCCCAAGCGGCCGCCCGCGCAAGCGGCCCTTGAAGTAGACGATGCGTGGCCAGACCGCGCCGACGACGATGTAGCCGGCGTACACGGCCGCGAGCTCACGGAGGGTGTGGTCGGTCTGGTGGCGTGAGCCGCCGCTCATCTCACCCTCGAGTCCCACGATGTGCCGTTGGTCGGTCTTCGGAGCTCAGCGTTGACGTACGAGCGTTCCAATCCAGACCCCCGTTGCGATGGCCCCCGAAGCGAGTACCGCCTCGACCGCGGAGCGATCTGAACCAAGGACCGGACCAGCCGTCAGGTTGACAGCGATGACGATCGTGAAAGCTACGAGCCAGGTACGGCCAGGCCGGTCGGTGGCATTCAACCAGCGCCATGCCGACCGAAGTCTGTGCAGCATCCGTTGACTGTGCTGCATCGCGAGGGCTCACGTAGCAGTCAACGTCGGACAAGGACGATCCTGCCGCGTTATCCGACCGCTTCTGGTCGCCCCGGTCGACAACCTGCAGGTCCCGGCGGCCTTGGTACATCGCCACTTACCGCAGGCCAGCTCACGCCCGAGCACGGCAATCACTTCGCAGATCCGATAGACGCGGCCGGTCCTGATGGGGTTGACCAGGTAAACGTGGATCGTCTTGCTCGACGACCGGGCTCGACGACCCGGCTGCCCAAGGACCTCGTCAGCGATGCCCCAAGGCGCTCTGAGCACGTCGCGCACCGATCGCTGCCCTTCTCAAGCCCGAGCGGTGACGCTCCGTGAGCTCCGCCCGAGGCTCGTGGTCCCTGCGACTCGTCGCTCGCGGATGAAGGCGGGCGCGCCCGCCCTCCCTTATGGGTGAGCGGTGAAGGCACGCTCGGGCAGGACACAGCCGTTCGAGCGGCTTACCCGGAGAACTGCCGCTCGAGGTGGTCGAGGTCCTCGCGAATCGCCCGGATGGCGGCGGGGATCCCCTGCTCGAGCGGCGCGGCCCCAGTCCGCGACACCGCGAGAACGGCCATCTGGGAGAGCTCCTCGGCGATCGCCGCGGTCGAGTTCGGGTCGTCGGCGTTCAGCCACCAGGCGCTCCAGTTGCCCATGCCGAGGACGCCGAGCGCGGAGACTCGGGCGTCCGCGTGCCGGAAGGCGCCCACGTCGATGCCCTCCTCGATGACGCCCTGCATCTCCTTGAGGACGGTGCGTTTGGCTTTCGCATGCATGGCGGCGAGCTCGCCGGTCAACTGGCCCTCGCTTGTCACCAGCGTCCGGAAGCGCACGGGATCCTCGGCGATCACCATCACCAGCGCCCGCACCATCTCCCGAAGCTTCTGGGCCGGGCCGATGTCCTTACGACGCCGGATCGCCGCGAGCTCGCGGGCGCTGCGCTTCGGGTGCTCCGCGATGAGTCGCGACAGCAGGTCATCCTTGCTCGAGAAGTAGTGGTAGAGCGCTGGCCGGCTCATCCCGACGGACTCGGCGATGTCCTGCAGGCTCGTGGCGCCGACGCCGCGCTCCGCGAAGAGCCGGGCGGCGTGCAGGTAGATCTCGCGTTCGAGCACGTCCCGCCGGGGGGAGGCGCGCGTCCCGTCCTCGGCGGCACGGCGCGTTCGCTTCCGTTCCCCTCCGACCTTGCTCATGCGTCGGATACTGGCAGGCCAAGCGCCCGCTTCACGGTGGCCCACACCGGCCGGGGCGTCGACCGACCTGAGATGGCCCGCGCGGGGGATCTCGTCGTACCGACCGTCGGCGAGGGCGGCGAGCAGGATGTCGGCGGCGCGTCGAGGGCACAGCACGTCCGGTCAGCGCCCACCACGTCGACGCGAGCTTCGATCCGGCCGCTGCGCGCACTTCGCGCGGCTGTCGCGTGGCCGCGGAGGTCGTAGGCGTAGGGCGCCGTCGCGTCCGTGCCCGTCAGGAGACGGCGACCAGGTCCGCTCGGCCGCACGCGACTGCGCCCGCCAAGTCGTCGATCCGCTCGGACGGGCCGCACAGGACGACGGTCGCCCCCTCGACGAGGCGGAGGTGCTCCCCAAGCTGAGCACGGGCCAGGATCGCATGGACGTCGTCGCCACCCTCGAGGCGGATCGCGTCGCAACCCGCTTCGAGGAACGGACGCCAGCTGCCCTCGGCCGGCGGCTCGCTCGGACTCGCGGCCGGTGCCGCGACGACGCCGACGAGCATCACCTCGGGCCTCTGCACGCGCAGACGCCGGGCGAGCTCCGGCTCGCAGACCTCGAGGTACTGTGCGCCGTTCACACCGGTCAGGTCATCGACTCCATCGATGCGCGCGCCCTTGACGGCGGCTCCCGAAGGTGGGCGGTCCATGTCGACCCCCCTCCACGCCGGGTCCGGTGCCATCCCGACGACACGGGCCTGGATGCGGTCGTCGAGCGGCGTGGACAGCACTCGCTCGGCGAGGGAGGCGCCGCCGGGGCGGTCGGCCGTGCCGGCGACCGCGGCGAGTGCCGCCTCGGAGAGCGGCGGGCTGACCGAGCCGAGCTGCGCAAAGCTCACCGCCGGCGTGCGCGTGAAGAAGGAGGCGAAGACCTGAGCGGGAGCCATCGCCGTGCGCGCGTGCAGCGTGCTCCACCACACCTCGCTCCAGAGGGCGAGCGACTGGAGCCGCTCGACGGACGGGCGTCGCGCGGCCTCGTAGGTCGCGAACGCCCTCGCGGGGTCGTCCAGGGCCACGTCGGTGAGCGCGCCGGCCAGGACGATCGCGTCCTCCATTGCCACCTTCGTGCCTGAGGCGAGGGTGTAGTGGACCGTGTGCGCCGCGTCGCCGAGGAGGACGACGTTGCCGTGGTGCCACCGGTCCAGGCGTACGGTACGGAAGCGCTGCCAGCGGCTCCGGTTCCCGAGCAGGGGCCGGCCCCCGAGGAGGTCGGCGAAGGCGTCGGCGAGGTAGTGCAGCGCCGCCTCGTCCGTCCCGCGGTCGGGTCGGGCGCTTGCCTCGAAGCCGGTTCGCGCGAACGTCGCCTCGTCCGCTTCCACGAGGAAGGTCGCGAACCCGTCCGCGTACGGGTACGCGTGCGTGACGAAGGTCCCCGCCTCCGTCTCGGCCGTCGCGAAGGTGTGAGGCAAGTCCATCTCGACGCCGCACCAGATGTACGGCATCGGCGTCACCCGCACCGACGCCCCGACCTCATCGGCCAGTGCCGCGCGGGTGCGGCTCCCTGCACCGTCGGCCGCAACCACGACGTCACCGGGCAGGGCACTGTGGCTCACGGTGTCGCCCTCCAGGCGGACCCCCGCCTCAACCGCCAATCGCCGCAGCTCAGCCAGGAGGACCGCTCGGCCGATGGCGACGTCGCCCTCGACCTCGATCCGGCACTCGTCGCGCCCGATCCGGAACCCGGACGACCGCCAGACGACGGCGCCGCGTTCGATGGCGTCGAACGTGGCCGGGTCCGCCGACCGCACGTTGTCCAGCGTGGAGGGGCGGAAGCCGACGCCGAACCCGAAGGTCGCCCCGTCGAGCTCGCGCTCGTGCACGACGACGGTCCACGACGGCTGGCGCAGACGCACCAGCCGCGCGAGGAAGAGACCGCCCGGCCCGCCGCCGATCACGTCGATCCGCCGCGGGCGGTCAGCCATGGGCGACCTCGGTCCCGCGCTCAGATCGCACGATCTCCGCGATCTGGGTTCGGAGCGCCTTCTTGTCGACTTTTCGCACGTTGGTGAGCGGGAGCGCGTCGACGTAGACGAGGCGCTCGGGCCACTTGAACTTCGCCGCCCCGAGCGACGCCATGTGAACCGCTACGTCGGCGAGGTCGAGCTCCGGCGCGCCCTCGCTGGCGACCACGAAGGCGCACGTCCGCTCGCCGAGACGTTCGTCGGGCATGGCGACGACGGCCACGGCCTCCAGCGCGGGATGCTTGCCGAGCAGGAGCTCGACCTCGCCCGCGTTGACCTTCTCGCCGCCCCGGTTGATGAGGTCCTTGATGCGGCCCTCGATCGAGTAGTAGGTCGTCCCGTCGATGACGTGCGCCGCTGCGAGGTCGCCTGTCCGGTAGAAGCCGTCGTCCGTGAAGGCCGTCCGGTTGTGCTCAGGCGACGCGAAGTAGCCACGGATCGTGTACGGCCCGCGGCAGCACAGCTCGCCGACCTCTCCCGTCGGGACGGGCTGCTCGGTGCCGACGTCGTAGATCCTCACCTCGTCGAGCGGCGACATGGGCCGACCCACGACGGTCGAGCGGGCCTGCCGGGGGCCGTCGATCGGCGTCGACATGAACAACCCCTCCGCCATACCGAAGATCTGCGTCACCGGCACGCCGGCGGCCTCGAGCTCGTCGAACAGGTCGGGCGCGATCTTGGCCTGTGCGAGGATGAGCCGGCGGACCGTCGCGAAGCTCTTCGCGAAGTCCGGACGCCGCAACAGCTCGCGCATCGCGCTCGGCGGGAAGAGCATGGTGTCGGTGACCGCGGCCTCCTGCATCAGCGGGAAGTACTCGTCGGGGCGAGGGCCGGCAAGAGCAAGCGCCGACCCGCACGAGTGCGCCGCGAGCAATGCGCACAGCACCCCGGCGTTATGGACGATCGGCAGCATGTGAAGGATCCGCGAGTCGTCGCCGAAGTCGTGGAAGTCCGCCCAGGCGCGGGCGTTGTACCAGTACTCCGCGTGCAGCCGGGGGGCGAGCTTGGGCGTCCCGGTGGTGCCGCCCGAGAGCTGGAAGACAGCCAGCTCGTCCGGGTCGATCTCGGCCTGGATGGCGTCCACCTGGGCGCGCGCCTGCGCCGGGTCGATCGGCTCCGCGAGCTCCTCCAGCGACGGGAGATCCGGGCGGCGGCCCGAGCCGACGGTCAGGATGTGGTACGGATCCGGCCGGCTGGCGCCGATCCCGGCCGCGAGCTCCCCCAGGTCCGCACTCGTGTAGTCGATCGAGACCAGGTGCCCGCGCGCCCCGGTGACCGAGGCGAAGGCCTCGAGCTCGCGAGTGCGGTGCGCGGCGAGCGAGCAGACCGGGACGAGCCCGGCCTTGAGGACGCCGTACCAGGCCACCGCCGTCTCCTGCACGTTGATGAGCTGCAGGATGACGGCGTCCCCCGGCTGCAGACCGGCACCGAGCAGCGCGGCGGCCGCCTGATCGGAGCGCTCGTCCAGCTCGCGATAGGACAGTTCACCGGCTGCCGTCACGACGGCGGTGTGGTCTGCGAAGCGCTCTGCGCGGGTGCGGAACTCGGTGCTGATCGTCTTGGTCCCCCAGGCGCCGGCGGCGCGGTAGCGCGCCACCGTGTCCTGCGGATAGGGGACGACCCGGTCTCCCCAGCGGCTCATCGCAGACCTCAGCGGATGACGAGGTCGTTGGCGTCGTACCGGACGATCTCACCCTTCAGACCGCCGGTTCCCACCGCGTTCCAGACCGCCTCGGGCATGTCGTTGGGGCGCTTGAGGTGCAGCTCGCCGTCGCCGACGAGTGCGACGAAGTTCCCGAGCTGCCGCTGTTCGCCAAGCCCGCTGTGAACCGCGTCGATGAACGGGAGGAACTCCGGCACCGCAGCTAGGAAGACGGCCGGTCCGGGGACTGCCCCCTCCCGCTCCTCGACAAGCTCCGCCTTGTAGGCCCACATCGTGGTGATGGACGTCGCGCGCTCGCGCGAGGCACGAATCAGCGCCTGGGCCGTGAGCTCGGCGTCGTCGGCGTCGATCTCGTTGAGTTGTCGATGGTTCCAGGCGATCTCGAGGAAGCGCCCGTTCGGGTCCCAGACGTAGAGCGAGCTGAAGACCTCGTACTGGGCGCGCCAGACGATCTTGTGGCCCTTGGACTCGAGGAAGTCGGCCCACTGGTCGAGTTCCTCCTTCGTGTTCGCGGCGAAGGAGTGGTGGGTGCCGTACTTCGGCCAGTCCTTCGGGTCCTCTGCGCCGAAGTAATAGAACATCGCAATGTTGTCGCCCTTGCCGAGGTCGAGGAACATGTGGATGTAGTCGTAATGGCTCTCGCGCCAGCCTCTCGAGCTGATGCAGTGGGTGATCTTGGCTCCCATGGTGTCCACGTAGAACTCGAGCGTCGCCGCCGGATCCATGGTGGGCTGGGCGATGTGATGAACGCCGCCTAGGTAGCGCGGGACGGGCCGAGCGGGCGGGGTGGCACTGACGGTTGTCGGCATCATGCTCCTGACGAGAACGTAGATTTTTCGACGTGAATGTCGACTCTAGCAATTGAGTCAGGACGTGTCGAGGCGACGCGGCCGCTCAAGAGCTGGCCGGAATGCGGCGCCATCGGGTCGAGGCCGAGCGCCTCGAGAAGCGCAAACGCGGTAGCGGTCGCGGCGGTGATCGTCGGCACGCCGCAGGCCTGCTCGATCTCCTCCACCATCGCCAGGGACGGCATCTGAACGCAGGCGGACAGCACGAGGGCGTCGCAGCCGACGAGATCCAGCTTGCGCCAGTGGTCGCGCAGGTCCGCGGGGTCGAGCCGGCTCACCGCGTGGTTGTCGGCGACCTCGAGGCTGAGGGCGTCCTGCACCGTCACCCCGCCCGATTGGAGCGACTCGCACACGAGCCGAGTGAGCGGCTTCATGTACGGGGTGATCACGCCGATCCGCGAAGCCCCGAGCGCAGAAAGCGCACCAAGAAGCGCTCCCGCGGACGACACGACCGGCGCCTCGAGCGACGCGGTCGCCAGCACGTCGCGGATCTCTTGTTCGGCCTGGCAGTGATACGTCGGCCCCTGTGCCATGAGGGCGACGAGGCAAGCGGTGGCCACGACGTCGCAGCCCGCGTCGGCGACCTCGAGGGAGGCACGGCCGAGCTGCGCGTTCATCGCCCGCAGCTCCTCCTCGTTGACCCGCCGCATCCGCATGCGGCTGGCGTGGAAGGTGAAGGCGTCCTCCGGGAAGGCGGCCTCGCGCGCCCGGAACATGGCTGGGAGCTCGGTTTCCATCGTCGTGTTCGAGCTCGGCACGATCAGCCCTATGCGGTGGCGCCGTTCCGCGTCCGCGTACACGGCGCTCACCCGAGCCCGCGCTCGCTGAGCCAGCTGAGCGCCTGCGCCATCGCGGCGGTCGCCCCCGAGGCGGACTCCTCGTCCAGCGGCCGGCCGAAGTGGTCCCCGGCGATGCGCGCGTGGGTTTTGTCTGTGCTGCCAACCTCGTCCATCAGCATGGCCAGGTCGCTCGGGTGTACCGCCTGGTCCGCTGTGTAGGAGAGGACCAGGGTCGGGAGGCGCAGGCCAGGAGCCGACCGCTCGAGCGACGCGAGCGAGCTCTGCCCGGACCACGTCGACAGCCACGCCTCCGGGGTCGCCAGCCTGGCGAAGCCGACGAGCCCGTAGTTCGAGATCTGCGGCCGGTCGCTGATGATCGAGCCGTATCGGCGCTCGGACGGATCGAGCGAGAGGTCCATCGACCGGAGATCGGCGTCCGTGCGGTACGTCGTCAGCACGGGCGTCCAGACCGCCTCGCGCTGCGCCGCCGAGTCGCCGTCCTGCTTGAAGCGGCGCCGTGCGGCCTGCCGGCGGTCGATGGCCGCCCGTGCGCGCTCGTCGATCCGCTGCACGCGTGCCAGCTGCGCGGCGCGGTAGCGCTTCACGAAGTCCGGGTCGTACCGGGCACCCTCCGGGCCGGGCGCGAAGCCGTTGGCGGGGTCGAACGGATCAAGCGCGGGATCGACCCCGAGCGGGTCGGACTCGTCGATCACCGACGGGTCGATCATCGACTGCAGCAGCCGTCCCTGACCTGGGTGGGGCGCCAAGAGGACGAGCGCGTCGGGCGGCGGCATCGGGGCTTCGGCGAGCGCGACGCGGCGGCCCGCCGGATCGCGTGCCACCCGGTCCTCGGGGGCGACGAGCGCCTGCTCGGTGTAGTAGGCGAGCAGCGAGGCACCGCCCGAGATGCCGAGCCAGACGACGTGCTCGAAGCCCCGCTGTCGGAGGAATTCGGTCCCGGCCGCGATGTCGAGCAGGGACTCCTCGTGCGACAGCGTCAGGTCGTTGTTGACCGTCCGGCTGTTCTGGGCCCAGACGGCGACGCCGCCCTCGAGCAGGTCCGGCACCTGCGGGGCACGGGTCATGTCCTGGCGCGGATGCATGAGCCCGACGACGGTTCGCGACGACGCCCTCTCGTACAGAACGCCTCGGGTCACGTGCCCGTCGAACGTCACGCAGGTCGTCGGCGTCACCGTCACGTCCGGCGGCAGCTCGCGCGGCCACCAGTCCAGGGCGAGCACGACGCGCCCCCGGGCCGAGGGGCTGCGCTGCGCAAGCCCCGGCGGTTTCGATCCCTGCATCACGCTCTCACTCTCCGCTAGACGCCGATGTGTGCATGCTGTACGTCCTCCCGCTCACGGAGCTCGGCCGTGCTTCCGCCGAAGACCACCTCGCCTCGGCCGAGGACGTAAACGTCGTCGGACAGCTCGGCGAGGGGAAGGTTCTGCTCGGCCAGCACGACGCACATGCCCTGCCGGGCCAGCTCTCGGATGACCTCTTTGAGGCGCTCCACGACCATCGGCGCGAGGCCCTCCGACGGCTCGTCGAGCAGGAGGATCGCCGGATCCGCGTGGAGCGCTCGGGCGATGGCGAGCATCTGCTGCTCTCCGCCGCTCAAGTGGCCCGCGTGGACGTCGAGGCGCTTCTGGAGCTCGGGGAAGAGCTCGATCACGCCGTCGATCGGCTTGCGTCCGCGCAGGCCGATCGCCACCTCGATGTTCTCGCGCGCAGTCAGTGATGCGAAGACATGACGGCCCTGCGGCACGAGCTGAACGCCGCGGTGCGCGCGCGTCCACGGCGGCGCGGGCGCGACGTCGTCGCCACCGATGAGGATCCGCCCGCTGTGAATCGGTTGCAGGCCCATGATCGCGCGCAGGAGCGTCGACTTGCCGACGCCGTTCCGCCCGAGGAGCGCGGTGGTCCTCCCCGCGTGGGCTCCTAGGGTGACGTCGTGGAGCACTTGGCTGCGGCCGTACGAGCTGTCGATCCCCTCGACACGCAGGTCCAGCGGCTCCACGCCACGTGCGGGACTGACCGCCGCGTCGCGGACCAGCGGCTCAGACCGGGACATCCTGCCTCCCGAGATAGAGCTCGCGGACGCGCGGATCCGCGCGAACCGCCTCGAGCTCGCCGTGGGTTACGAGCTCACCGTGGTGCAGCACGGTCGCCGTCCGCGAGAGCTCGAAGGCCAGCTTGAGGTCGTGCTCGATGAGCAGCACCGCGATGGAGTCCGGGAGCTCGGCCAGCCGCCGGACCACCTGTCGGGCCTGGGCTCGGGGCAGGCCGGCCCCCGGCTCGTCCAGGAGAAGCACACGGGGCTTGGCTGCCATGGCGACGGCGATCTCGAGCAGACGCTGCTCTCCGTAGGAGAGCCGGTCGACGGGCTCCTCCGACCGGTCGCGCAGTCCCTCGGCTTCGAGGATCTCCGTCACCTGCCGCTCGACCGGGTCCGTCCGCCGGCGCGGACCCCAGAACCGCCAGCGGCCGCGTTCGGGCGCCTGGCAGGCGAGCCGCAGGTTGTCTGCCAGGCTCAGCGCTGGGAAGAGGTTGGTCGCTTGGAAGGTGCGGCCGAGCCCCATCTTCGTCCGCCGCCACACGGGTTCACCGGTCACGTCGTCGCCGAAGAGGCGGACCCGCCCGCCGGCCAGCGGCACCTCGCCGACGATCGCTCGGAACAGCGTGGTCTTGCCGGCTCCGTTGGGCCCGAAGACGACGTGGCGCGCCCCCTCCTCGATCTGGAGAGACACGTGGTCCAGCACGACGACGCCCCCGAACCGGCAGCTGACCTCCTCGATCTCGAGGGCCTTCACCGTGCACCGCCTTGCGTGGGCGAGCCCCGGCGGCCAAGAGCTCGCCGCAGCGCTCGGAGCAGGCCGGCCGGCGCGACCAGCACGATGACGATGTAGAGGACGCCGAGGACGAGCGGCCACCGGTCCGTGGCGTCGCTGATCATGTGCTCGGCGATGATCAGCGCACCGCCTGCGACGACCGGGCCCCAGAACGTGCCGACTGAGCCGAGGATCACCATCAGCAGCACAAGAGCCGACATCGTCCAGTACAGGGCGTCGGGGCTGACGAACTGGTTGTAGCTCGCGCTCAACACCCCGGCGACCCCGGCGAAGAAGGCGGCGAGCACGAACGCAAGCCACTGGTAGGCGGCGGTCCGGTAGCCGAGCTGCCGCATCCGCGTCTCGGACTCCCGGATGCCCTGGAAGGTGAGCCCGAGCGGCGACCGGATCACGAGGTACAGGAGGGCCAAGGAGACGAGGACCACGCCGACGACGAACAGGTAGAAGCCGACGATGCCGTCGAGACCCCCGACGCGCCCGACACCCGGTAGGCCGTTGTAGCCCCCGGTGACCGCGGTCCACTTCACAGCCATCCCCCAGAGCACCTGCCCCAGCGCCAGCGTGAGTACCAGGAAGTAGATCCCGCGGCTGCGCACCGCGATGAGCCCGAACAGCGCGGCTACCACGACCGCGATGCCAATACCGAGCCCAGCCGCCACGAGCGGATCCAGATCGAGCTTCACCGTCCCTACGCCGAGGCCATAGCCCGCCAGCCCGAAGAATGCCGCGTGCCCGAGCGACGGGAGCCCGGTGTAGCCGAGCAGCAGATCGAGCGACGCCGCGAACAGGGAGAAGATCAGCGCCTGGGTCACTAGGCCGAGCCAGAAGACGCTGAGCAGCCAGGGTGCGCACACGAGCAGGACGCAGGCGGCCAGGACCGCCAGCGGCGCGGCGAGCCGTGCAAACGGAAGCCGGGAAGCGGCGACCACGGGCTCGGCGGTGCGTGGCTCCGTCGCCGCCTTCACCGCGCCACCCCGAACAGACCCAGCGGCCGTAGCGTCAGCACGAGCAGCGCCGGGCCGAAGACCGCGAACCAGAAGAACGTCGGGACGTACACCTGGCTGTACGTCGCCGCGAGCGCCACGACGATGCTGCCCATCAGCGCGCCGCGCAGGCTGCCGAGCCCCCCGAGGACGACGATGACGATCGAGTAGAGGAGGACGTCGAAGGCGAGACCCCCGCTCACGCCCAGGATGGGAGAGCCGAGGACGCCGGCGAAGCCCGCCAGCGCCGACCCGGCCACGAAGACTCCGGTGAAGACCCGGCTGACGTTCGTGCCCAGCGCACCGAGCATCTCGGCGTCGTCCACGCCGGCGCGCACGACCGCTCCGAGCCGGGTGCGTTCCCAGATGATCGCCCAGGCGATCGCCGCCGCGATTCCGATCCCGATGATCGCGAGCCGGTAGACGGGAAAGATCTTCTCGCCGGGCAGGGCCACGTGGCCGTCGAGCAGACCGGGGACGTCCACGCTGCGCGGCGCGGGGCCCCAGGACCACACCACCAGGTCACCCAGCACCAGGGCTACCCCTAGTGTCAGGAGCACCTGGTTGAGCTCGGTGCCGTAGAGGCCACGGTGCAGCGTCCTCGCGATGGCGAAGCCGAGCAGCCCGACGGCCACCGGAGCGACCAGGAGGGCCAACCAGAAGCTCCCGGTCGCCTCCACCGTCGAGTACCCGACGTACGCCGCCAGGAGGTACAGCGCCCCGTGGCTGAGATTGATCACGCGCATCAGCCCGAAGATCAGCGTCAGTCCGCTCGACACCAGGAAGAGCAGCGCCGCGAAAGCGAGTGCGTTGAGGAGGTTGACCACCTCGATTCCTCGACTCAGGGATTCCAGAGGGGGCCGACGTCCGGCACCGTGTCTTCCACGGTGAACGCGAGCTTCCCGTTCCTCATCACCGCCCTGTACAAGTAGACCGTGAACTCGGCCTGGCCGTTCTCGCCGAACTTGAACGGGCCGCGCGGGGACTCGAACGTCACCTCGGAGAGCGCCTTGGCGAACGCCTGCTTGTCGCTGGTGTCGCCCTCGACCGCATCGAGCGCTCGCCAGATCGCCTCGGCGCCGGTGTAGGCGTCCTCGGCGTACACGCTCGGCTTATGGTCGAAGCGCTCCTGGAAGGCGGCGACGAACTCCTTGTTGCGCGGAAGATCGACCGAATTGACGTACTGGATCGAGCCGACGAAGCCCTTCCCGGCCTCGCCGACCGCGCCGGCGACGATGTCGTCGAGCGTGAACCCGGGCCCGATGACCTTGACGTCGTCGGTCAGGCCGAACTCGCGTGCCTGCTTCCAGAAGTTGACAGCGTCCGATCCGGCCAAGAAGACGTACACCGCGTCGACATCCCGCGGGATTCCGGAGAGGACCGGCCCGAAGTCGCTCGTTCCCAGCGCGACCTTCGTCTCCTTGGTGACCTTGCCGCCCTCGGCGGTGAAGGTGTCCCGGAAGGCGTCCGCCTCCTCCTCGCCCGCGATGAAGTCGTAGGTGACGATTGCGGCGCGCTTGACGCCGAGCTTCTCGTGCGCGTACCAGCCCAGTGGCCGGTTGACCTGCGAGTTCGTGGTCGCCACGCGGAAGGCGTACGGACTGACGTCCTCGCCCATGGTGAAGTCGTTCGATCCGGCGTTCGTGACGACAAGGGGCACGTCCTGCTCGGTGATGACCTTGCCGACCGCGGCGAGCACCGCGCTATTGACGACGCCGCCGACCGCCGCGACCTGATCCTGCTGCACGAGCTTGCGGGCCTTGATGAGTCCCGTTTGCGGATTGGACGCGTCGTCCTCGAAGATCAGCTCGACCTCCCGGCCACCGGCCTTCGGGTTCTGCGCGGCGTAGAGCTCGAACCCCGCCCTGAGCTCTTCGCCGAGCAGCGCCTGCGGGCCCGTCTGCGGCAACATCACACCGACCTTCACCGGCCCGCCTGACCCCGATTCGCCGCCGGCCCCCGAATCGGCGGCGGTCTCGCCGCACGCCGCCAACGCCACGGCGACGAGCGGCAGCAGCAGACGTGCGGCATGCAACCGGTGTCGCTGACGACTGCCGCCACCGGGCTGCTGGAACCCCTTGCGAACCATGTGCCGTGCCTCCCCCGAGAACCTGCGATGACCCGAACCGCCACTCCCGCTCACGTCACGGTCCGACGGAGAAGGACCCGACCGGGGTTCCGCTTCCAATGGACCGCAGCGTGAGCGTCCTGGTCGTGACAGTAGCCGTATCCGACGTCTACGTCAAGTTATCGACAGTCTCGTAATCCCGGCGTCATGGGCGTCGCGTTCGCCTCGACGATCGAGCGGCCGCAGGCAGGCGCCCGGCCAGCCGTCCGCTGCCTCGCGTGGAGGACAACCGGGCGGGCACGGCGACTCGCTCCCCGGTGCTGGGTCGTCAAGAGCGGCGTCGCGCTTGAATCACGGCATCCACACTGGTACCGGCCATCGGCCGTGGACGCTCATCGGCGATGAGCGGCTGCCACTGGCCCGGATCGAGGGCCGCGAGCGCGGCCTCGACAGAGACCTGCACCTGCCCGGCCGCCGCGGTCGCGGCTCCGGTCGCCGGGTCGATCGGGCGATGGCCGACCAGGAACAGCGTCCCGCCGGGAGCGACCCCTGTCGCCATCCGCTGCACCGTCTCCTCGACCGATCCCGCCACGTGGACATTCAGGCAGATCACCAGGTCGTACTGGTCCGGCGGTGGCGTCCAGGTCGCAAGGTCGGCCTCGAGCCAGTCGATGCGCTCGGCGACGTCCGGACCTATGGCCTCCGCCGTCGATCGGGCGAACGCCAGAGCGGTTGCGGCGAAGTCGACGGCAGTGACCTGCCATCCGCCCGCAGCGAGCCAGAGCGTCTCGGCCCCGTGGCCGCAGCCCGCGTCGAGAGCGCGTCCCGGACGCAGGTCACCGATCTCGGCGGTCAGATGGGCGTTCGGGGGCCGCTGCGCGACGCGATCCCCGTGCTCGCGAAGGGCTCGCGACCAGCGCTGTTCCCAAGCACTTCGGTCGTGCTCGCTCATCGGGTCAGCGGCGGCAACTTGACGTCGGCGGTCAGATGGATGTGTTCATCGCCGACAGGAGTCCGTGACACGGTAGCCGAGCGGCGCGTGCGACCAGCAGTCGAACACTGACCAGCAGATGTCGTTTCGCAACCGCTGGTCGTCGATGACAAGCTCGCGGAAGCCGCACCGAGCTCGTGCACGGCGACGTGCGCGACGACTCCGGCTTGGTACGCGGCATGCCGTGGTGCCCCCTGCAGGTCTCTGGCCGCGGCCTGTGCACGGCCGGCCGCCGTGCGCGCCTGCATCATCTTCACCTCGCCGCGCACCCAAGCGCGAGCGTGCTCGATCGCCTGACGCGGTCGTGGGTCCTCCGGCTGAGCCGACTCGAACAGGTCAAGGACGTGTTCCGCGCAGGATGCCGCCCACAGGGCCAGCAGCCGATGATCGGCGTCGGTGAGCGTCCACCGCGGCGGAGCGTTACGAAACGAGGGTCTCGGACCTTCGGGAGGATCATGGCTCGATCTTCTCTCGGTTGCGCGCGACGCGGCACGCCCGAACGAAGCCTGCGACGGACGGGGTGGGAGTGATGTTCGCGAGCCCCCTGAGGCGGCAGTTCGAGGGGGGTGTTGAGGGCACGCGCCGTGACTTCCCGGGTGGTGGTCGACTTCGACGTTCGGGAGGGTGACGTCGCCGGCCATTCGCGGCCCGGCGCATCCGTCCACACCTCTGCGAAGGAGTTCCGCATGCCGTCCTTGTCCTTCTTCAACCGCGCCCTCAACGCCCACCGTCGAGCGATGGTCGCCGGCGTCGCCGCCTCCGCCGCCGTGGGAGCCACAGCGCTTCCGGGTACCGCGAGCGCCGCGCCCAACCTCGTTTCGGGCGCGACGTACGAGTTGCGGCCGGCCCACACCACGGCGCCGCCCATGCTGCTCGAGGTCCTCGGCCGGTCCAGCTCGCCCGGCACGTCGATCATCCAGAACGTGCGCGCGACCTCCGGGACGGGCGAGGAGCAGCGGTTCGTGATCCGTCAGGCGGGCACGACGAGCTCGGGGCGTCCCTACTTCCGAGTCCGGCCGTCGTACAACTCGAACCTCTGCCTCGACGCCAACTCCGACGGACGGGTGCGAACCGGGACGTGCACCCCGGGGGTGCGCAGTCAGCAGCTCTACTTCGACTCCGTCAACGGGTCGGTCGTCCACATGATCACCGTCCGCGGAACTGGGCAGGTACTCGACGTCGCAGGAGCGTCGGAGTTCGCGGGCGCGCCACTGATCCAGTTCGGCTCGAACGGCCAGCCGAACCAACGGTTCGTGCTGACGCGCGTGGCCTAGCCTCCACGCCGTAGGCGCCCGCGTGGCGATCTGACCCGTCGCCACGCCGAGCGCCACGGGCGCGAATCAGCGAGAAGCCGCACCGGCGCGGGCTCCTCGCCCGCGAGTAGTCGGACGGCTTTCGGCATCGTCGCGACGGTGCCGAAAGCCGATCCTCCCACCGGAACGGGCGCCGGCGTCGCGCGACTGTCGGTACGCGCCGCATCGCGCCCTCCCAAGGCTCGCCAGCCGCAGACGCGGGCCCGAAGGCGGCACCTGCGACAGGCGCACTCAGACGTCCGTATCGGCCCGCCCGGTGTCCGCAGGGGATCGATCTGCGGGACGAACGCAACACGAGGACGCCAGTTCGGCGATCGTGGTCGCTGGGGCTCCGCTGTCCGCGATTCCCTGCTGCGTCATCCCGCGAGTCTCGGCCTGTCACCCCGACTTGAAGTCAGGCTGATCAGAACCTCGTTCGTCATGGTGAGGGGACCGCAGGCGAGCCGACGTCAGCGTCGACAACGTAGACCTCGGGGATGGCGCCCAGAGTGTAAGATCGCGCACAAGTGGCTGACGCCCGGTGTATTCACGGTCAGCGAGGGACTGGACCCACGAGACGGGCCCTTCCGACACTGGCGGCCATCGGCCGGCTCGGGTTGTTGATCGCCTCCCTCGCGCTCGTGACGGCGCCTCGGGCGGCGTCCGCGGCGACGCTGCCGGATTTGACGATCGCGCTTCCCTCCGAGCCCTACTCCAGGCAGGTGGCCCCGGTCTACGTGGACAGGTTCGAGGTGCCGGGTCGCGTGCTGTACCGCTTCGACGCCGTGATCACCAACGCGGGCGGGACGCTCGACCTGTTCCGTGACGCGCGGACGGGCGGGGTGATGCAAGCGATCTGGCCCGGCGGGCAACCGACGACAGCGCCGCATCCCCTGCGCCCGCCGCCGGCCGGTACTCAGGTCTCGCCGCGCGGCGCGAGCGGGGCGCGGTTCGAGTACGTGTTCGAGCGCACGCATCAGCACTGGCACTTCTTCTCCGCCGCTCGCTACGAGCTCCACGGGCCGGGCGCGGCGGCGCGCGTCGCCGACAAGATCGGCTTCTGCATGTACGACTCCTTTGATGCCGACGGGCCCTCGAAGTGGTTTCCCCCCGACCCGCCCGGTGGGACGTGGTGTCACTTCGACGCGCCGCAGAGCACGTTCGTCCGCATGGGGCTCTCACCCGGCGCGGCCGACCGCTACGCGTCACAGCGGGAGTTCCAGTACCTCGACCTGACCGGATTGGCGCCGGGCGAGTACGTCCTGCGCGCGATCGCGAACCCCGAGCGCCACGTGCTCGAGGCCGACGACGCTCCCGACGTACGCAGCGAGCGACGCGTCGTACCCGGCGTGCGGGCCGGCGACGTCGTGGCGGAGACCGTCCCGGGCGCTCCCGTGCCGGTCGAGCTGCCCGCAACCGCGATCGGCACCGACATCCCGGCCCGGCTCGCGGCGGACTGCGAGCCGCGGGCCACGGACCCGAGCTGCTACCGGTGGGCGCGGCCCGGCGATCGGCTGTCCTACGCGATCGCCGCGGCGCCCGAGCACGGCACCGTCACGCTCTCCGGCGCACGCGCGACGTACACGCCGGCTCCCGGCTACGTGGGGACCGACCGCTTCAGCTACACCGCCACCGATGCGCGCCAGCTCACCAGCGCCCCCGCGACCGTCGAGATTCGCGTGACGAGACCTGGAGGCCCCGCGCCGGGCGGCGACACCCCGGCACCGCCCGCCCCTCCAGCGCCACCCGCCCCTCTGGTGCCACCCGCCCCTCCGGTGCCACCCGCCCCTCCGGTCCCGCCCACCGCCCCGGTTC
>CALMNS010000129.1 GCA_937871635.1 uncultured Solirubrobacter sp. | reverse complement strand
GGCGTTCGGCGAGGAGACGGGCCGCGTCGTGCGCGCCTTCGCCCACCTCACGGACGCCGACCACCAGGCCGGGCTCGACGAGCGCGGGCGCCTGGCGGAGCTCCTGCGCTGCGAGGTCGAGGGCCGCGCCGTGCTCCTCCTGCCCGCGCTGCGGGTTCCGGCGCCGCCGGTTCGCGGCGAGGAGATCGAGGTGGAGGGCGTCCGCCTGCCCCTCCACGCCGCGTGCATCGCCTTCGTGCTCGCGTTCAGCCTGGTCGGGGTGCCGGCCATCGTCGTGCCCGCCGGCGGCCTGCCCGGCGGGCTCGTCGCCTCGGTCCAGCTCGTGGCGGCGCGCGGGGACGAGGCCTCGCTGCTCAGCGCGGCGCGCCGGCTCGAGGCCGGGATGGGGACCGCTGCCCGCCCCTTGTGAGGACGTTCAGAGGGTGAGCGCCTCCCAGGCGGCTGCGCGCCCGGGCAGGTCCTGGCCGAACGCGTCGGGGTTCGTCCCGAGCGCCTCGGACGCCTCGGCGGCGATCTTCTGGCCGACCACGGTGAGCGGGAAGACCGACAGCGGCTCGCCGAGCTCGGTGCTCGTGAACCGGTGCACGGCGGTGCCGTGGGCGCGGACCACCGTCTCGAGGTCGTCGACCCGGGCAGAGTCGGTCCCCCCGTCGAGGCAGATCAGCGCGTCGTCGGCGCCGAGCGCGGCGGCCGGGCCGTGGATGGTGCTCTCCACCGAGAGCCCCTCGGTGGCCACGAACGCCGCCTCGGCGAGCTTGAGCGCCGACTCCGCGGCCGTCCAGGCGTTGATACCGACGCCGGCGAACTCCACCAGGCGCCGGGGGACCGCCACGCCGGCCGGGGCGCCGTCGAGCTCGTCGCCCACGGCCCCGGGCACGGCGTCGAGGCGGCCCAGGTCGGCGCCCAGGTGCTCGGCGACCTGCGCCAGGCGCAGGAGCGCGCCCAGGTGGCTGGCCGTGAACGTCGCCGAGGTCTCCTGCGGACTCGTGTGGAGGTCGGCCTCGACGCCCTGCCCGGCGATGACGAGGGTGGTCACGCCCTCCGCGCGCGCCCGGGCGAGGGCCTCGGAGGTCATCCGCTTCCACCCGCGGTGGCTGAGCAGCACGAGCGCGTCCTCCGCGCGCGGGAACGGATCCCCGAGAACCACGTCGGCGGCCTGCAGCGCCCAGGCGTCGACGCCTGCGCGCCGCAGGAACGCGGCGCCCTGGTGGGCGGCGTGCCAGCTCGTGCCCGTCCCGGTGAGCAGGACGCGGCGCCCGGCGATCCGGTCGGCGGCGCGCCCGGCCGGCTCGGGGTCGCCGAGGATCTCCTCGAGCACGCGGGGCTGGGTGGCCATGGTCTCGCGGAGGGCGCTCACGCGCCGGACGCTACCGGCGCCGCCCACCGCCCGACGGTCCAGTCGCTCTGAGGTGGCCTGTGGTCGCCTCGTCACGCACCAGCCATCGATCAGGAGGGGAAGCCCATGAGCCATCGGATCACCGTGGACACCGGGGGGACGTTCACGGACGTCGTCGTCGCCGACGCCGAGGGTCGCCTGTTCGTCGGCAAGTCGCCGACCTCCGAGCGGGCGTTCGAGGGGGTCCGCGGCGCGCTCGAGGTCGCCGCCGAGGAGATGGGCGTGGACCTGGCGAGCCTGCTGGCCGACACCTCGGTCTTCATCTACTCGACCACCCGGGCCACCAACGCGATCCTCGAGGGCCGCATCGCGCGGACCGCGATGCTCCTCACCGAGGGCTTTCCGGACGTCCTCGTGCTGCGCGAGGGCGGCAAGCTGCACGGCTTCGACCTGCGCACGCCGTTCCCGGAGCCGTACATCCCGCGGCGGCTGACGTGGGAGGTGCCCGAGCGGATCGACTCCGAGGGCGAGGTGGTGGCGGCCCTCGACGAGGCGGCGACCCGCCGGCTGCTCGAGTCCCTGCCCGGTCACGGGATCGAGGCGGTCGCCGTCTGCCTGCTGTGGGCCAACGTCAACCCGGCCCACGAGACGCGGATCGGCGAGCTCATCGAGGAGATCCTCCCCGACGTCCCCTACACCCTCTCGCACCAGATCAACCCGATCGTGCGCGAGTACCGCCGGGCGTCGTCGGCGGCGATCGACGCGTCGCTCAAGCCGTTGATGGGCCGCCACCTGCGCGAGATCGCCGAGGACCTGCGGGCCGCCGGGTTCACCGGGGAGCTGATGGCGGCGACCTCCTTCGGCGGGGCGATGCACGTCGAGGACCTCAGCGAGCGCCCGATCTACTCGGTGCGGTCGGGCCCGGCCATGGCGCCCGTCGCCGGCCGCACCTACGCCACCCACGAGCTCGGGGCCGAGGACGTCATCGTGTGCGACACGGGCGGGACGAGCTTCGACGTCTCGCTCATCCGCGACGGGGCGATCTCCTTCACGCGCGACACCTGGCTCGGGCCGCAGTTCACGGGCCACCTGACGGGATCGTCGTCCGTCGACGTCCGGTCGATCGGGGCGGGCGGCGGCTCGATCGCCTGGGTCGACCCGGGCGGGCTGCTGCGGGTCGGCCCCCAGAGCGCGGGGGCCGAGCCCGGCCCGGCGTGCTACCGGCGGGGCGGCGAGCGGCCCACGGTGACCGACGCCGCGGTGGTGCTCGGCTACATCGGGCCCGACACGTTCCTGGGCGGGCGGATGAAGCTCGACGTGGAGGCGGCTCGCGAGGTGCTCGGCCGGCTCGCGGCGCAGCTCGAGCTGCGGCTCGAGCAGGCCGCCGAGGCGGTGCTGGCGGTGGCCAACGAGCACATGGTCCGCGCCATCCAGGAGATCACCATCAACGAGGGGGTGGACCCCCGCGAGAGCCTGGTGGTCGCCGGCGGCGGCGCGGCCGGGCTGGGCATCGCGCCCATCGTCCGCGAGCTCGGCTGCGAGCAGGTGCTCGTGCCGCGCACAGCGGGCGCGCTGAGCGCGACGGGCGCCCAGTTCTCCGACATCGTCGCCGAGTTCACCGCGAGCTCGTTCGCGGACACGGGGCAGTTCGACCACGCGGGCGTCAACGCCGCCCTGGCCGGGCTCGAGGCGCAGGTCGAGGACTTCGCCCAGGGCCTGCGGGCCAAGGGCATCGGGGGGATGCACTCAGAGCTGTTCACCGACGCCCGCTACGCGTACCAGGTGTGGGAGCTCGAGGTGCCGCTGCCCGGCACCCGGATCGAGAGCGCCGAGGACCTCGCCGCGCTCAGCCAGGCGTTCGACGCCGTCCACGAGCGCGTCTTCTCGGTCTCGGAGCCCGGCGCGCGGATCGAGTGCCTGACCTGGAAGGCCCGGCTCCACGCCCCGATCGGCTCCACCGTGGTCGAGGCGCTTGAGTCCGGCAACGGGAACGGGCGGGCCGCGGAGCCCGCCCGGCGCGACGTGTTCTTCGAGGGCGCCTGGCACGACACCCCGGTGCACCGCGGCGGCCAGCTCCCCAAGGGGGCCGTGGTCCAGGGCCCCGCGATCATCGAGGAGCCGACCAGCACGCTGGTCGTCCCGCTCGCCAGCCGGGTCACCGTCTCCGATCTCGACAACTACCTCCTGGAGGTCACCCGATGAGCCTTGCCGACCACGCCGACGTCCAGGACGCCGCGGGGGAGGAGCGCCTCGACCCCGCGCTCCTCGCGGTCATCGCCAACCGCCTCGACGCGATCGTCCGCGAGATGACGAGCACGCTGCTGCGCGCCGGCCGCTCCGCGGTCATCAACGTGGCGCGCGACTTCTCGTGCTCGATCGTGACCGCCGAGGACGAGCTGCTCTCGACCGCCGAGGGGCTGCCCGTCCACGTGTTCGGCTCTCACCTGCAGACGGCCGAGATGCGCCGCCTGCACCCGGAGCTGCGCGAGGGCGACGCGTTCCTCGACAACGACCCGTACGTCGGCAACACCCACCACGCCGACCACACGATCCTCGTCCCGGTCTTCGCCGAGGGCCTGCACCTGTTCACCGCGGTGGCCAAGGCGCACCAGGCCGACACCGGCAACAGCCTGCCCACCACCTACATGCCGTTCGCGGCCGACATCTACGAGGAGGGGGCGATCTCCTTCCCGTGCGTGCACGTCCAGCGCGACTACCAGAACGTCGAGGACGTGATGAGGATGTGCCGCCGGCGCATCCGGGTGCCCGACCAGTGGTACGGCGACTACCTCGCCACCCTCGGCTCGGCCCGCACGGGCGAGCGGCGCCTCAAGGAGCTCGTCGACAAGTACGGCGTCGAGCTCATCCAGCGCTTCGTCCGCCAATGGTTCGACTACTCCGAGCGGCGGATGAGCCACGCGATCTCCGAGCTGCCCAGCGTGACGGTGGTGGGGGAGGGCCAGCACGACTCCTTCGGCCCCTTCCCGGCGATCCCGATCCGCGTCGAGGCGACGATCGACGCCGAGGCGGCCACGGTGGAGATCGACCTGCGCGACAACGTCGACTGCGTCCCCGCCGGGCTCAACCAGTCACGGGCCACCGCGGTCAACAACGTGGTCACAGGGCTCTTCAACGTCCTCGACCCCGACATCCCGCACAACGCCGGCTCCTTCCGGCGGATCACCGTCCACCTGCGCGAGAACTGCGTGGTCGGCGTCCCGCTGCACCCGACCTGCTGCTCGATGGCGACCACGAACGTCGCCGACCGCCTGGTCAACATCACGCAGTCCGCCTTCGAAGGGGCGGGGGAGAACCTCGGCGTGGCCCAGGGCGGGAGCGGCATGAGCATCGGCAACGCGGTCATCTCCGGCCAGGACTGGCGGACGGGCGGGCCCTACGTCAACCAGCTGTTCATCGGCAACAACGGCGGGCCGGCGACGGCCTACTGCGACGGCTGGGTGACCTGGACGCTGCCGGTCTGCGCCGGGCTGCTCTACCGCGACTCGGTGGAGATCGACGAGCAGAAGTACCCGATCCACATGCGCAGCCTGCGGCTGTTGCAGGACAGCGGCGGCGCCGGGCGCTTCCGCGGCGCGCCGAGCGCCGAGATCGTCTACGGGCCCAAGCGCGACCCGACCTCCGTGATCTACTCCGGCGACGGCCACGAGACCC
This sequence comes from uncultured Solirubrobacter sp., assembly GCA_937871635.1. GTDB lineage: Bacteria > Actinomycetota > Thermoleophilia > Solirubrobacterales > Solirubrobacteraceae > JACCYI01. The sequence continues at coordinate 4,844 of CALMNS010000129.1, read as the reverse complement.
CGCCGACCGGCATCCACGGCGGGCTGCCGGGCGCCGGCGCGCACGCCGAGAAGATCGAGCACGACGGGAGCCGGACCCCGCTGCCGCCGCTCGGGCAGGTCACCCTCGAGGCCGGCGAGTGGGTCGTCGGCGTCGACAACGGCGGCGGCGGCTTCGGCGACCCGCTCGAGCGGGAGCCCGAGCGCGTCCGCCACGACGTGCTCGAGGGCTGGGTGTCGCCCGCCGCGGCGCGCGACCTCTACGGCGTCGCGTTCACGGGCGCGGCGCAGGACGAGACGCTCGCGGTCGACGCGGCGGCCACGGCGGAGCGCCGGAGCTCACTCGGGGCGGCCCGGGGCTGACCCCGGGCGTCGCGGGGCGGGGCGCCGCAGGGACACTCGTCTAGAGGACGGAGGCGGAGCGGATGGCGCGCGCCTCGGGGAGGACCTCGGCGGCGAACCGCTCGAGCTGCTCGCTCCACTCCGAGGCCGACCCAGTCGGACAGTCGAGGTGCACCGTCACGTGGTCGTAGCCGAAGTCGGCGAAGTGCTGGAGGTCCTCGAGGATCTGCTCGCTCGTGCCGGTCAGCAGCGGGCGCCGCCCCTTGAAGCGCGGGTCGTGCTCGGCGTCCTCGGTGACGCGCACCTGGCAGAAGCCCCCGAGCGCGAAGCCGCCGAGGTCGCGCCCGATCCGCTCGCCTTCGCGCGCGATCTGCTCGCGGAGCGGGTCGAAGGTCTCCGGCACGCTGTGGGCGTCGAGGAACATGGGGTAGAAGCCGTCGCAGTGGCGGGCGGCGCGCCGCGCGGCGACGGGCGTGACCCCGCCGTACCAGATCGGGGGGTGCGGGTCCTGGACGGGCTTGGGGTCCATCGAGACGTTCTCGATGTCGAAGAAGCGGCCGTGGAAGTCGATCCACGGCTCGGTCCAGGCGAGCTTGTAGATCTGGATGCACTCCTCGGTCACCGACCCGCGGTGCTCGAAGGAGGCGCCCATCGCGGCGAACTCGCCCTTCTCCCAGCCGACGCCGACCCCGAGCGTGACGCGGCCGCCGGAGAGGACGTCGAGCGTCGCGAACTCGTGGGCGGTGATCAGCGGGTGGCGGTAGGGCGCGATGTACACCGACGGGGAGAAGCGCAGGGTGCTCGTGCGGCCGGCGATCGCCCCCATGGTGGTCGGGATGTCGAGCAGGACCGGGCGGTCGGGGTAGGCCCGCTTCCCCGAGGTGTTGGCGGGGTGCTCGCCCGCGCCGGTGACCCGCTCGGTGACGACGTGGTCGGAGAACCAGACGGAATGGAACCCGAGCTCCTCGGCGCGCACGGCGGACTCGACGGGACGCATCTCCTGCGGGCTGAGGTGCTGCAGCACGCAGTCGCCGTCGTCGTCGCGCGTCATGACGCCGTGGGTGAGCAGGGTCAGGCCGAAGTCCATATGGGCGTCCTCGTCGGTGGCTGGCCCGCGGATCCTACGGTCCGGCGGTCAGCTCGGGCCCTTCCCGCTCCGCAGGGGACGATACGTTTCACCCCGGAGCGTCCGTCAACGATTCGGGAGGATCGCCAATGGCGTCTTTCGCCGGCCTTGAGACCTCGACCACCGGCCTCGATCCGGAGAAGGCCCTGAAGTTCTACATCGACGGCGCGTGGGTGGAGCCGAGCACCACCGACCGGCTCGAGGTGATCAACCCGGCGACGGAGCGGCCGATCGCGACCATCGCGCTGGGCGGGCTCCAGGACGTCGACCGCGCGGTCGCCGCCGCCCGCCGCGCCTTCGAGACCTTCGCGGAGACGAGCAAGGAGGAGCGCATGGCGCTGCTCGAGCGCGTCATCGAGGTCTACACCCGCCGGCTCGACGACCTCGCCGACGTCGTCCGCCAGGAGATGGGGGCCCCGAAGGCGCTGGCCGAGGGCGCACAGGCCCCGTCCGGGGTCGATCACTTCCGGGCCACCCTCCAGGCGCTCGAGGGCTTCGAGTTCGAGGAGACCCTCGAGACGACCACCGTCGTCTACGAGCCCGTCGGCGTCTGCGGCTTCATCACGCCGTGGAACTGGCCGCTCAACCAGATCGCCGCGAAGGTGGCGCCCGCGCTGGCCACGGGCTGCACCATGGTGCTCAAGCCGTCGGAGATCGCGCCGCTCAACGCCATCGTCTTCACGGAGATCCTTGAGGAGGCGGGCGTTCCCGCCGGCGTCTTCAACCTCGTCAACGGCGAGGGCCCGACGGTCGGGGAGGCGCTCGCCAAGCACCCGGAGATCGACATGATCTCCTTCACCGGCTCGACGCGCGCGGGCATCGAGGTCGCCAAGCACGCGGCGCCCACGGTCAAGCGCGTCTCCCAGGAGCTCGGCGGCAAGTCGGCGAACATCATCCTCGACGACGCCGACCTCGAGTCGGTCCTGTCGCGGGACGTGGCGGGCGTGTACGTCAACTCGGGGCAGTCCTGCAACGCCAGGGCGCGCGTGCTCGTCCCGGCCGACAAGATGGACGAGGCGATCCGGATCGCCAAGGAGACGACGGAGCGGGTCACCGTCGGCGCGCCGGAGGCCGAGGACACGGCCGTCGGGCCGGTCGTCTCCGAGGCCCAGTTCAACAAGATCCAGGCGCTGATGGAGAAGGGGATCGAGGAGGGAGCCGAGGTCGTCATCGGCGGCCCCGGCCGCCCCGAGGGCGTCGACGCGGGCTACTTCGTCAAGCCCACGGTGTTCGCCAACGTGACGAACGACATGACGCTCGCCCAGGAGGAGATCTTCGGCCCGGTGCTCACCCTCATCGCCTACGAGGACGAGGAGGACGCGGTCCGCATCGCCAACGACACGGTGTACGGCCTGGCCGGCGCGGTGTCCTCGAGCGACCCCGAGCGCGCGCGGCGGGTGGCCCGCCGCCTGCGGACCGGCATGGTCCACGTCAACGGCGCCCCCCTCACGGCGGACGCGCCCTTCGGCGGCTACAAGCAGTCGGGCAACGGCCGCGAGTACGCGGGCCACGGCCTCAAGGAGTTCCTCGAGGCCAAGTCGATCTTCGGCGACAACGGCTGAGCCTGGCGTCCGGGCCCTCCGGATCCGCGAGTCCGACGCGGCCCCCGCGGGCTGAGCGCGGTGTCCCACGAGCGCCCGCAGGTCGTGGTGGTCGGCGCGATCAACGTCGATCTCGTCGTCGCCGCCCCGCGCCTGCCCGGGCCGGGGGACGTGGGGTGGTCGACGGCGCTCGGCGTGGGATCGTCTCGGCCCGACCACTCACCACCTTGGGGGATCCATGAGCCGCCGCTTCGTCCATACCTGCCTGCGCGTCCGCGACCCGGAGGCCTCCGTGCGCTTCTACGGCGCACTGGGCTTCGAGCCGCGCGGGCGCCTCAACTTCGCCTCGGCCTACAACCTCTACCTCGGGCTGCCGGGCGACGGCGACCTGCTCGAGCTGACGGTCAACCGCGGGCACGACGAGCCCTATGACCTGGGGACGGGCTACAACCACATGGCGATCACGGTGGACGACCTCCAGGCCGTGCTCGCCGACCTCGAGCCGCTCGGCGTCGAGCCCGAGAAGGCGCCCTACCGTCCGGGCGACCGCGAGGAGCTGCCGCTTATCGCCTTCGTGGCCGACCCCGACGGCTACCGCATCGAGCTCATCGACGGGGGCGCGTTCCCGACCCCCCAGGATCCCGCCGACTGACCGCGGCCCATCGGCCGCCACCCTGCCGTGACCTACGGACCCGGGGGCGGCTCGGGGCAGGCCGTCTCGTCCGGCGGAGGGGGCGCGGTGGGGGAGGGGCGGCCCTCGCCGCCCCAGGCCTGCCAGAGCCCGAGCGTCGGGAACGCGCGCTCGAGGCCCGTCTCGATGAGCCCGTAGGCGAATCGGTCGTCCTCGCGGGCGGTGTACTGGAAGGCGACCGTCACCTGCGGGTCGGCGTGCCACTGCTGCAGCCTACGATGCAGGCTCAGGCAGCGGGCGAGGGGCGCGGGATCGCGCGGGCCGTTGCGGGCGCCCGTCTCGGTGACCCAGATCTCGTGCGCGAAGGAGCACCCGCGGGCGGCGAGGGCGTCGCGGGCCACCCGCGCGTCGTCGCGAGGGGTCACGTAGGAGAGGTAGGCGTGCTGGGCCCACACCCGCGTTCCGCACACCATCGCCTGCGGCAGTGCGGCGATGAACTCGGAGATGGCGGTGAGGTGGATGGTCGCCCGGGCGGTGCCGGAGAGGTCGCCGATCACGCGCTCCTGCCGGCCGGGCGCCGCGTCGAGCGCCTCGCCCAGCGCGGCGTGGAGCCGGGCGTACGGCGCCACCGCCTCGGTCGGGGCGGCCCCGTCGCAGTGCGCCCGCTGGGGAGAGAGGAAGTACGGGTGGTTCGGCTCGTTCCAGGCGTTCCACCAGCGCAGCTCGGCTCCCGCCTCGCGGGCGGCGGCGAGCACCTCGGCGACGAGCCGCCGGTAGTGCACGAGCGCGTCGGCCCGCGGCACGCGCGAGTGCGGTCGGGTGCCGTCCCGCTCACAGCCCCCGGGCTCCGTCGCCGCCCAGTCGGGCGTCCCGCTGATCGCCACCACGGCCTCCCACTCGCCTTCGGCCTGCCGGGCGGCGAGCGCCTGCAGCTGCTCGCGCAACCCGAGGAAGGCCGCGCACGGGAGCTTGTCGCGCATGCAGCCCGGATGGGGACGGTCGAGCTCGAGCGGGGCGCCCGGATCGGGCTGGAGGCGGCTCCAGTCGATCATCAGGCGGTAGTAGGCCGGCCGGAGGCGGCCGACCTGATCGCGCCAGTGTGCGAAGGGCGGCGCCAGCGTCTTGCGGTCGGCAGGCCAGAGGAGGTTCGGGTTCGGCTCGGTGAGGCCCGTGACGAGCGAGCCGGGGCCGGGCTCAGGCGCGGGCGGCGGGTCGGGTGCCTGGCC
>CALMNS010000128.1 GCA_937871635.1 uncultured Solirubrobacter sp. | reverse complement strand
GTCTTGGCCCGCTCCGCCACCGCCGCCGGGCGATCGGCCACGGGCAGCTCGGGCGGGCCGGCGGGCTCCTCGGGACCGAAGACCTCCTCCTCGGACTTGCCGGCCAGCAGCGCCTCGAACTCCTCGCGCTCGATCGTCTCGCGCTTGATCAGCAGCTCGGAGATCTGCGTGAGCGCCCCGCGGTGCTCGCTCAGGATGTCCTTGGCCACCTGGTGGGCCGACTCGACGATGCGGCGGATCTCGTCGTCGATCTCGCGCGCCAGCTCGTCGGAGTAGTCGGGCTCGGAGGAGAACTCGCGGCCCAGGAAGGGCTGGCCGTGGTCGTGGCCGAACACGCGCGGGCCGAGCTTCTCGGACATCCCGAACCGCATGACCATCTGCTTGGCGGTGGCGGTGATCTTCTCGAGGTCGTTCGAAGCGCCCGTGGTGATCTCGCCGAAGACGATCTCCTCCGCGGCACGGCCGCCGAGGGTCATGGCCATCGTGTCGTTGAGCTCGGCGCGGGTGGTGAGGAACTTGTCCTCCGACGGCAGCGAGATGGTGTAGCCGAGCGCCTGCCCGCGGGAGATGATCGAGATCTTGTGGACCGGGTCGGCGTGCTCGAGGAAGTGGCCGACGAGCGCGTGGCCCATCTCGTGATACGCGGTGATCAGCCGTTCCTTCTCGCCCATCACCCGCGTCTTCTTCTCCGGGCCGGCGACGACCCGCATGATGCCCTCTTCGAGCTCGTTGTGGCCGATCTCGCGCTTGCCCGTCCGGGCGGAGAGGAGCGCCGCCTCGTTGACGAGGTTGGAGAGGTCGGCGCCGGTGAAGCCGGGCGTCTGGCCCGCGAGGGTGTCCACCTCGATGTCGCGGGCCAGCGGCTTGCCGCGGGTGTGGACCTCGAGGATCTTCGCGCGGCCCTTGCGGTCCGGACGGTCGACGGTGATCTGCCGGTCGAAGCGACCCGGGCGCAGGAGGGCGGGGTCGAGGATGTCGGGCCGGTTCGTGGCCGCGATCATGATGATGTTGTCCTTGGCCTCGAAGCCGTCCATCTCCACCAGGAGCTGGTTGAGCGTCTGCTCGCGCTCGTCGTGGCCGCCGCCCATGCCGGCCCCGCGGTGGCGGCCGACCGCGTCGATCTCGTCCATGAAGATGATGCAGGGAGAGTTCTGCTTGGCCTGCTCGAAGAGGTCGCGCACGCGGGAGGCGCCCACGCCGACGAACATCTCGACGAAGTCAGAGCCCGAGATCGAGAAGAACGGCACTCCCGCCTCGCCGGCCACCGCGCGGGCCAGGAGCGTCTTGCCGGTGCCGGGCGGCCCGTAGAGGAGCACGCCCTTGGGGATCCGGGCCCCGAGGGCCTGGAACTTCTTCGGGTTCTCGAGGAACTCCTTGATCTCGTGGAGCTCCTCGACCGCCTCGTCCACCCCGGCGACGTCGCGGAACGTGATCTTCGGCGAGTCCACGGACAGCCGCTTGGCCTTGGACTTGCCGAACTGCATCACCTTCGAGCCGCCGCCCTGCACCGAGTTCATCAGGAAGATCCAGAAGCCGATGAAGATGAGGATCGGGAACGCGTAGATCAGCAGCTGGCCCAGGACGCTCGAGCGGGCCGGCTTGACGTCGAACCGGGCGATGTCGCCCGCCTCTTGGGCGGTCTGGAGCTTCTGGACGAGGATCGTCCCGTAGTCGGACGGGTAGCCGACCTCATACTCGTTCTTCTGCGCCCGGTCGAGGACGACCTCGACCGTGTTGTCCTTCGTGCGCAGGTTGACCGAGCGGACCTGGCCGTCATCGATCTGCCCGAGGAACTGCCCGAAGGTGGTCTTCTCGGCCTGGTCGGACCGGGAGATCAGCTTGGAGGCGAAGAACGCCAGCACGATCACGATGAGGATCGGGAAGGCGGCGCTCTTGAAGAACCGGCTCACGGCCCGTCGAGGTTACCAGCGGTTTCCTATGGCTCGGCTAAGGCGGCGGTCAGCTTCATGGCTGCGGCTCCGCGGGCTCCGCCAACGCGGCCACGAAGGGAAGGTTGCGGAAGCGCTCGGCGTGATCGAGCCCGTAGCCGATCGCGAACCGGTTCGGGATCTCGAAGCCGACGTAGCGCGCCGACAGGTCGACCTGGCGGCGGTCGGGCTTGGTCAGCAGGGCGCACACCTCGAGCGAGGCCGGCGCGCGCGCGCGCAGGTTGCGGAGCAGGTAGTTGAGCGTGAGCCCGGAGTCCACGATGTCCTCGACGATCAGGACGTCGCGGCCCTCGATGGCGGCGTCGAGGTCCTTGAGGATCCGCACCACGCCGCTCGAGTCGGTCGAGGAGCCGTAGGACGCGACCGCCATGAAGTCGACCTCGCACGGCACGTCGATCTGGCGCATGAGGTCGGAGAGGAAGAAGACGGCGCCCTTGAGCACGCAGACGAGCAGGAGGTCGCGATCGGCGTAGTCGCGTGAGATCTCCTCCCCCAGCTCACCGATGCGGCGCTGGAGGTCGTCGGCCTGGACGAGGATCTCGGCGATGTCGGGGTGGCGGGGCGGCACGGTCGGCGGTCGGGTGACGTCGTGCAGGAGCGGAGCCTGCGACGCCGGTCGTGTGACGTCGTGCAGGGGCGGAGCTTGCAACGCCGGCCGCACGAAACCTACCCTTCCGCCCCGCGCCGTGGAGCGCAGGCCCCGCCCGAGGTCGAGCGAGCCCTCGTCGAGGGCGAGGATCTCGTCGGCGCGGGCGGCCAGCGCGGGCG
>CALMNS010000127.1 GCA_937871635.1 uncultured Solirubrobacter sp. | reverse complement strand
GCGCTCGGCCGGTGGATCGCCGCGCCGGCCGGCCACCGCAACGCCGCCCGCGGAGCGGTCGACCTCGCCGGGCTCCACCGCGTCGGCAAGCTGCTCGGCGAGGCCATCGGCGCCTCACCCGGGCGACCTGTGCGGGAGCTGCACCTTGCCGGCTGAGCCCGTCCCGCGGATCGGCTACGTCCTGAAGGTGTACCCGAGGCTCTCCGAGACCTTCATCGTCAACGAGATCCTCGCCCACGAGCGGGCCGGCACCGAGCTGGAGGTCTTCTCGCTGCGTCCGCCCGGGGACGGGCGCTTCCACGAGACGGTCGGTCGTGTCCGCGCGCCCGCCCGGTACGTGCCGCACGCCGGGCTGCACGCGCAGACGCTGTGGGAGGCCATCTCGCAGGCCGGGGAGGCCTGGCCGGAGACCTGGCCGGCGCTCGCACGACCCGCCGGCGCCGACGCCCGCGACGTCTTCCAGGCGCTGTGGCTCGCGCGGGCCGTCCGCGAGCGCGGCATCACCCACCTGCACGCGCACTTCGCCAACGTCTCCGCGGTCGTGGCCCGGCTCGCCGCGCAGGTCGCGGGCGTCCCGTACTCCGTCACCGCGCACGCCAAGGACATCTTCCACGAGGACGTCGACCCGGAGGTCCTGCGCGCGCTGCTCACCGACGCTCGCGTCGCCGTCACCGTGTCGGGGTTCAACCTGCGCCACCTGCGCGGCCTGGCCCCCGACGCGGAGCTGCACCGCGTCTACAACGGGCTGCCGCTCGCCGCGCTGCCCTACGCCGACCCGGCGGCGCGGCCCCCGCGGATCCTCGCGGTCGGGCGACTCGTGGAGAAGAAGGGCTTCGACGTCCTCGTCGCGGCGTGCGCCCGGCTCGTCGCGGAGGGGCGCCCGGTCGCCTGCGACATCGTCGGGACGGGCGCGGAGCACGATCGGCTCCGAGCGCTCATCGCCGAGCACGACCTGGCGGCGCACGTTCGGCTGCTGGGTCCCCGCTCGCAGGAGGAGGTCCAGCTCGCGATGCACGGGGCCGCCGTCCTGGCCTGCCCGTGCGTGGTCGGGGCGGACGGCAACCGCGACGGCCTGCCCACCGTCCTGCTCGAGGCGATGGCGCTCGGACTCCCGTGCGTGGCCACGCCGGTGACCGGCATCCCCGAGGCGGTCGAGCACGAGGT
>CALMNS010000126.1 GCA_937871635.1 uncultured Solirubrobacter sp. | reverse complement strand
GCGGCCAGGAGCAGCGGGAGCAGCAGGGTGACCGCGCAGAGCGCGGCCACCTCCATCGCCACCGCCCGGATCCGCCGCACGTAGCGGTCGCGGCGCGGGCCGTCGTCGGGCAGCAGCGGACCCACGGCGGCGCTCAGGTCCGGTTGCGGCCGTGGGCGTCGTGGGAGTCGACCCACTCCTCGGCGACGATCGCCGAGCCGAGCGAGAGCTCGCCGCAGAGCACGGTGGCGGCCACGATCTCGGCGAGCTTCCGCACCCCGCCCGCCCCCGCGCACCCGAGGAGCTCGAGGCACTCCCGCTGGGTGGCCAGGCCGGTGCCGCCGCCGTAGGTCGCGACGATCAGCGACGGCAGGGTGATCGAGAAGTAGTAGTCGTCGCCCGGCCGCAGCTCGGCGTAGACGAACGCCGCGCTGGACTCCGCCACGTTGGCGACGTCCTGCCCGGTGGCGATGAACAGCGCGGTGATCCCGTTCGCCGAGTGGGCGCCGTTGTTGTTGACGCCCGACATGAAGCCGCCGAGGTTCGAGACCTGCCGCGCGCGGTACATCTGCCGCGCGTCGGCGCGCATCACCCGCTGGAGCAGCTCGTTGGGGATCGTCGCCTCGGCGATCACCCGCTTGCCGCGGGTCTTGAGCATGTTGATGCGCGAGGCCTTCTTGTCCGTGGCGAAGTTCGACTCGAGGAAGTACCGCTCGATCGTGTCGTTGTGGGCCACGATCCAGCGCGCGGCGGCCTGGGTCGCCTTGCCCGTCAGGTTCTGCCCGGCGGCGTCGCCCGTGGAGTAGTTGAAGCGCGTGTAGAGCTGGCGACCCGCGGAGTAGCGCTCGATGTCGAGCAGCTTCCCGGTGGCGGTCGTCTCCTCCGCGGCCCGGGCGACATCCTCGAAGTGCTCGTCGAGCCAGCCGTCGAAGTCGCGCGCCCCGCGCGCCGAGGCGAACAGGAAGGACGGCGCCCGCTGCATCCGGTCGTCCATGATCGTCGTGGTCACCCCGCCCGCCTCGTGGAGCAGGCGCATCCCGCGGTTGTAGGAGGCGACCAGCGTGCCCTCGGCGGTGGCGAGCGGGACGTAGAACTCGCCCTGGGCGTGCTCGCCGTTGACGAGCAGCGGGCCGGCCAGGCCGATCGGGACCTGGGCCACGCCCATGAACGCCTCGCAGTTGCCCTTGACCATCGCGGGGTCGAACGCGTAGTGGGCGACGTGCTCGAGCGGCGCGCCGGTCCGCTCGGTGGCGAAGGCGCGCCGCGCCTCGGCGGCCTCGCGCGTGAAGTCGTCCGTGCGATCGCGGGGGACGGAGGTGCGTTCCATGGCCGTCAGCTACCCCCGATCGGGCCGAGGTCGGGCTCGAGCCCGTGGAGGTCGAAGGCGGCGAAGGCGTGGAAGCGGTCGTGCGTGGGCCCGTGGAAGTCGGCCGAGCCGGTGGTCAGGAGGCCGCGCCGCGTGGCCTCCCGGTGCAGGAGCGCGGTCTGCTCGGCGGTGTGGGTGATGTAGAACGCCTCGACGCCGTCGAGCCCCTCGAAGCCGTCGAGCGCCTCGACGACCCGCTCAGGGGCGTCGAAGTCCCAGAACGGGTGCGCCCACACCGCGACGCCGTCCGCCTCGTGGATCGCGGCGATCGCCTCGGCGACCGTCGGGCGCTCGCGGGCGACGTACGCGGGGGCGCCCGGGACCAGGTAGGCGGCGAACAGCGCGTCCATCCCGGTGATCCCCTCCTCGGCGAGGCGCTCGCGGTTGCCGGCGAGCAGGGCCTGAGCCAGGTGCGGGCGCCCGAGCGGCCGGCCGCGACGCCGCCGCTCGTCGAGCGCGGTTCGGTCCAGGGCGAAGCCGAGCTCGGCGAGTCGGTCGGCCATCGCGACGATCCGTCGCTCGCGGTCTCCCCGCCAGTCGGCCAGCCGATCCTGGAGCGCCGCGTCGGCGTGGTCGAGCTCGTAGCCGAGGATGTGGAGGTCCTCGGCCTCCCCGTGCACCGCGGAGAGCTCGGCCGCGGGGGAGAGGCGGATGCCGTGGTGGCGGGCCGCCGTCGCCGCCTCGGGCACCCCGTCGACCGTGTCGTGATCGCTCAGGGCGAGGAGCTCGATCCCCGCCCGGACGGCGCGCCCGACAACCTCGGCGGGGGCCAGCGCGCCGTCGGAGTGGACGGAGTGCGACTGCAGATCGAAGGCGGGGGACTGGCGCGTGGGCGTTCCGGGCACTATCCCATGGACCTTCCCACTCTCTAGAGGAGAGCGACTTCATGTCAACTGGAGCCATCATCGCCATCGCCGTCGTGGTGGTGATCATCCTGATCCTGCTGCTGGTCCTGCTGCCCCGGATGCGCAAGCAGGCGGCGGAGCGCAAGGCCGAGCAGCAGCGCCGTGAGCGCGAGCGTCAACTCGAGCGCGAGCGCCAGGAGAAGGCGGACGAGCATCGCTCCGCCGCCGACAGCCAGCGCCACCAGGCCGAGCTGGCCGAGGCCGAGGCCAAGCGCGCCCGCGCCGAGGCCGACATCAACGCCAAGCGCGCCGAGCTCCACGAGGGTGGGCTGGCCGATGACGAGCTGCCGTCGGGCACCCGGGCCGGCGCCGGCGCCTCGCCGAACGGCCGCGTCGAGGACCGCGACCTGCGCCCCGACGACCGTGAGGTCGACATCGACCGCACCCGCTCCGCCCCGCCCGTCGACCGCGATGAGGGCCTGCGCGACCCGGGCGTCCGCGACCTGGGCGGCGGTGGGCGAGCCCACGAGCCTGCGCCCGAGGGCGCGCCCTCGTCGGAGTACGAGCGGGGGCTGCAGGACGGCGAGCGCCTCCCCGACGAGAGCCGCGGCGACGACCAGGGCCGCCGCCTGATCAAGCCCGAGGACCACAACGAGGTCGACGAGGGGCGCCCCGGTCCGCTGCGGTAGCGAGCGGTTCGCCCGGCCGGCACAGGGCCCTAGCGGCTCGCCCGGCCGGCACAGGGTCCAAGACGAGGAGCCCGTAGCGCAGGGCGAACGCGATCGTGAGCTCCAGCAGGTTCGACCCCCGTCCATCGGGGCGACGCTGATCCGTTTGGGCCCGTGGTCGCGCGCTTGAGCTGGCGCGCCGGCGGGAGCATGATGTGCAGGCCATGTCCGCCGCCGCCACGCGCTATCCGGTCTCGCTGCGCCTCCGCCGCGCGGGGCTGCTCGCCGGGATGGCGGCCGCGACGACCCTGATCTGGACGGGCGCCCCGCTCCTCGCGCTCTGGGTCGGCTCGCGCGCGCAGACCAGCACCCAGCCGAGCATGAAGGCGCTCGTGCTCGTCATCCTCACCCTCGGGATCTCCTGCTTCCTCCTGCTCCAGGCGCTTCAGCGACTGAGCCGGGCGCACGACGAGCTCGTCGGCCGGCGCCGCGCGCGCGGGCACACGCCGTGGCTGCGGTCGCTCAGCGGTGAGCGGGTCACGCGTGAGACGCAGCTCGCCGCCGCCGGGGCCCCCGAGCGGGTCCTCGTCGTCTCCGTCGTGCTCGCCGTCCTGGCCTTCGAGGCCTGGTTCTTCTTCGTCTCCGGGTCCTCGCTGCCGGCCGGCTGAGCGGCGTCCGCAGCGGGTCGGCCGCCGCTAGAATCCGGCAGCCCGCCGCCGTAGCTCAGCTGGTAGAGCACTTCACTCGTAATGAAGGGGTCAGCGGTTCGAATCCGCTCGGCGGCTTGGCTCTACGGCGTGGCATTGGGTGAGACCTCCGTTTTGGGAACGCCCCCAGCTGGGGCGTCCTGGGGGCATCGCTCAGGCTCCGGGGCGACTGGTGCGGTCGTGATCGCGTTGCAGCGAGCGCACTTTGCTTGGGTGCTGAACCGCCGTCCTCGTCTTGATGGTCCACTTGTGGCCCGCGCGGCAAACGAGATATGAGGGCTCCAACCGCTTGATCTCGTTCGGATTCACGACGAACTCATAGTCGTCGTCTCGGTGCACCACCGACTCGAATGGGCGTGAACAAGTGGGGCACCGCAAATCGGCCATCGGCACCCCACTCTGTGCGCTCATGCGCCTCTCCTGTCTCGTGCGTCGTTGGCGGTCCGGGCCTCGAGGATCGCGTCCTCGAACGACCGGCGCGGCTGCCCCGCCAGACCGGCCAGGACATGCGCGTACGTCGACGAGAGGACGGCGACGGAGTGGCCCATGTGCTCCGCGACGCCGGGGATCGTCCATTCGGGGTCGGTGAGGAGGAGGGACGCGGCGGCGTGCCGGAGCGTGTAGGGCCGGTCGACGGGGACACCAGCGGCCGTGGCGGCGGGCTTGAATCGCCGGGCCCGCCAGTTCCTGTAGTCGGTGTCCCGCCAGGGCTGCCCGTCGAGACGAGGGAACAGGAGCCCCTCGGGCTGGGTGATGGTCGCGGGGCGGGCGAGGCGCCATGCGGCGAGGTCGGCGCGGACGGGGCCGGGCAGCCAGATCGTCCGGCCCCTGGCGGTCTTCGTGGACGGCTCGCGGCGGCCGTGGACGATTCGGGCGTCAACGCGGACGGTGGTCGAGCTGATGTCGGCGTCGGTGAGCGCGAGCGCCTCAGCGGGCCTGAGGCCGAGGTAGCCGATCAGGGTGACGAGGGTCGCGCCGGCGGGATCAAGCTGACCGCGGATCGCTTCGATCTCGGTGGGGGCGGGGGTGTGGTCGGCGGTCCTGGCGGGCTGGCGCTGAGTACGGACCTCGCGGCACGGATTGCCGGTCAGCTCACCGCGTGCGACAGCCTCCGCCAGGACGGCGGAAAGGACAGCTTTGACGCGGCGGCGTGTCGGGCCGCCGATGCCGGCGTGGGCGAGGTCGGTGAGGAGTCGGTGAACGACGGCCGGGGTGATCCGCCGGAGCTCGTGCTCGCCGAGGCGGGGGAGGATGTGCCGGTTCCACGTCCCGGCGTAGCTCTCGAGGGTGACTCGTTCGAGGTTGTGACCGGCGGTGGGCCAGTAGGTATCGGCGAAGAAGTCGACGAGGAGAGTGCGGCCGGTGTCGAGCTGGTCGAGATCTCCGCGGCGCGCACGCACGCGGAGCGTTGCCTTGAAGTCGAGGGCCTCGGCGGCGGTGGGGAACTCTTCGGAGAGGCGGCGGCCGGTACGGGGGTCGCGCCACCGGACGCGCCAGGTCCAGTAGGGGGTGCCGTCACGGTGGCGGCGGGCGCGGAGCTCGAGGCCGCGGACGGGCTTGGGGCGCTTCATCGTGTGTCCTTCGCCGTGCGCTCACGGAGCTCGAGGTTGATCGGCACCACCCCTGCGTTATGCAAGATTCGCGCAAGTCCCTCGCAGCCTGGGGAGACGATCAGGGTCACGACTCCGGGCTCGACGCCGTCCTCGACGTCCTCGACTCCGGGCATGCGGAGGTAGTCACGCTTGGTGATCGGACAATGCCAGTCGAGCGAGTGGGTCATGCGGCGGATCTCCGGCCCATGTCGGGCGTGACGCGCGCCCGGCCACGCTCAAGCACCCCTGGTGGCCGCTTCCGGGCAGGACGCGCGGCCTCAGGCTCAACCGGCCGCACGATGACGGGTTCGGTCGGTCGCTGCTGCCGCCGGTCCCGCGCCCGGGCCCGCCACACCGCGATCGCGGTCTCGTCGATCCGCCACGTCGGGCGGGAGCCAGCTGGGTCGCCGACGTTCCAGGCGTCGAGGTCGCCACGAGCGATGGCGCGCAGCACCGTCTTCGTGGACACGTTCTCACGGGTCGCGACCTGAGTGACGGTGAGCGGGACGGCGGTCATCAGCGCAGCGCGCTCTTCGCCAGTTGCGGCCTCACTGCTCGCCTCGTGACCGACGCTCAACATGGCTCGCCGCGTCCTCGAGCGCCTCGCTCAGTTCGCGCGCCAGATGCCGCGCCGTGGTGGGCGCGACGGCGAGCATGCACCCGTCGCGGCTTGACCAGATCTTGACTACCCCGCAGGTCGAACGGACCGCCCACTGGTAACTGCCGTTGTGCGAGAGGTCGATGCGGGCCACTTCGTGGTCGGCGTAGTCCTCTTGATCGGGCAGCGGCTTGCCAGCAGCGCTGAGGTACGGCAGGGCGGCCGCGATGGCTTCCGCCATCGCGTCGGCCATGCTGGCCGCGGGGGAGGCGATGAAGGCCGACAAGGCGGCACTCGCGGCCTGCGGCGGGAGCACGGACTTGCCTCGAAGCGAGCTAGCCACGGTCCGGCTCCGAGGCGATCGGCTCGGTCGTGGTGCCCCCGCACTTGGCGCACTTGGCACGAACGCTCGGAAGCCGCCCCACCTTCCACGGCGCGTAGCTCGGAGCGTTGTTCCACGACCCGTTGCGCTTCATCGACTGCACCCGCCAGTCGTGCACGCACGGCTTGAGGCCGCGCTGGAGGATCACTCGCGCCCGCTCCAAGTAGGCGTCTCGGTCGTCCCACGCCGAGTCCGCCCACCCGTTCTCATCGGCCAGCCCGTCTACTGCCGCGAGTCCCCACGCGAGGTGGTCCACCATCACCTCGGTCGGCTCGGTTAGGCTCTCGCTTTGGCGTGAAAGAGGCGAACGCTCAGGCATCGGCGGGACCCTCCAGATCAGGCCAGCCGCACTCGCGCTCGACCCATTCCGAGCCCATCCGCTCGCGCAGCTCGGCCATGTGCCGCGCGGTCTCCTTGCGGTAGAGCATGTGGGCCTTCGTCGGGCTGACCTTCTGCACGTCGGCGACGGCGAACGCATTGAGCTGGATCGCCTTGGCGGCCAGCATCGCGAGCTTCTGGATCTGCGCCTTCACCTCGGGCAGTTCCCGCGCGTCGATCCGGATGGTGGTGCTGGGGTCAGCCACGGGTGGCCTCCTCGAGTCGTCGGGCTAGGTCGGTGTGGTAGTTGCCCGTCATGGCTCGCACCTCGGGGGCCGTCTCGGCGCACAGGGCGCGGAGGGCGTCACGCTCGATCTCGGCGCGCTCCGCTCGCATGTGGGCGGCCTGCGCTTTCTTGGCCCACTCCTCCGGGTGGCCGTAGAGCTCTGCCCAGCGGACGAGCTCGTCGCCGTCGAACGGCGCGGCGAAGGGATCGCGCTCCGTGACGCCACGACCGCAGCACACGGGGCACTCGGCGCGAGGAGGGTCGAAGCCGCCTGAGCCGTCGCACTCGGCGCAGCGCTCCATGCCGTGCGAGATCGTGAGAGCCGCGCGGCGCTGATACCGGCGGACGACGATGTCGAGCGCCTCGAGCGCCTCGTCGGTGGTCGCTCCGCAGGTGTCGCCGTGATCGAGTGGGAGCAGCACGGAGCCCCACGGTTGGCCGTCCTCGATGGCGGCGACCAGCTGCTGGACGCGCAGGCCTCGCTGATCGTCAGCCACGGGCTGGCTCCTCGTCGAGGAGCTGGGCAGGGAG
>CALMNS010000125.1 GCA_937871635.1 uncultured Solirubrobacter sp. | reverse complement strand
GCGACGGGCTGGCCGGCGGGCGCCGCGCGGCGCTGTGGGAGCTCGGGGTGGCCACGCCGGGCGAGCGGCTCAAGGAGGTCGGCACTCAGCTCGCGCTCCCCCTCGACGTCCCGGCGGCCCCCGCACTGCGCACGATGGAGCCGTGGGAGTCGATGGTGGCCGACTACGCCACCACGGGGCTCACCCTCGGCACCCACCCCGTCGCCCTGCTGCGCCCCCACCTGCAGAACGTCCGCCACCTCGCCTCCGTGCGCGACCTCGAGCGCCTGCCGCACGAGACGCCGGTCGCCGTCGGCGGGCTGGTCGTCGTCCGCCAGCGCCCCGGCACCGCCAAGGGGATCGTCTTCATGCTCATGGAGGACGAGTTCGGGACGATCAACCTCGTCGTCCCGCCCGACGTCTACGAGCGCCACCGGCTCACCGTGCGCTCCGAGCCGCTCGTCCTCGCCGAGGGCCGCCTGGAGAAGCTGCCGATCGCCGCCGGGGCGATCAACGTCCTCGTCCACACCCTGCGGGCGCTCGAGCCGCCGTCGGGGGAGGTGGGGGAGGTGATCGAGCTCGCGGCGCGGGCGCGCGACACGGGCTACGCGCTCGAGACCGATTCGCCGCAGGTCGCCGACTTCCGCGGAGTGGCGCCGCCTGTGCAGAGCTTCGCCCAGGGACGCCGGCGCTAGGTCGCCGCCGTAGAGCGATTGGGTGCAAGCGGGCGTACGGCCGCCCGCAGAGCGGGTAGGGTGCCCGCCGATGTCGACCCTCGTCCTCGTCCTCGGCTTCGTCGCGCTCGGCGTCGCGGTCCTGCTCGTCGCCCTCCGCGCCGGGGGGCGCCGGGAGGACACGGAGTACCGCCCGTCGCGGACCCGCACGCGCCGGCGCCTTTCGATCGCCGCCTTCGCGCTGGCCATCGTCGGCCTGGGCATCGGCATCCCCGCCGCGGTCATCGGCGCGGTGAACGACCGCGACTCCATTCCCGAGTCGAACGTCTCCAACCTCACGGCCAGCGAGAAGAACGGCCGCGCCCTGTTCGGCCAGCACTGCAAGAACTGCCACCAGCTCGAGGCGGCGGCCGCCGTCGCCCAGGTCGGCCCGAACCTCGACCAGCTGCGCCCGCCCGCCTCGCTCGTCCTCGACGCGATCGAGAAGGGGCGCTCCCGCGGCAACGGCCAGATGGCGGCCGACCTCGTGACGGGGTCAGACGCCAGGGACGTCGCGGCCTTCGTCGCCAAGGCGGTCGGTCAGGGCGGCAACGCCCAGGCCGCGGTCCGCTAGCTACCCTCCCCCGCCGTTCCGTCCGACCTCCGGCGGACGATCTCGCCATGTCCGCCTCTCCGGCACAGCCCCTGTACGACCACGAGCGCCCGCGCCCGCGCCGAGTCCGGGCCTTCGACGTTGATACCCCTTCCCGCCTGCCTCACGAGCGTGAGGTCGTAGGAGGCGAGGAACTCGCCCGCCGGTTGCAGGTCGCGGTGGACGGTGCGCGCGCTCACGCCGAGCCGGTCGGCGAGGTCGTCGGCTGTGAGGCCTTCAGGGTGGCGCAACAGGACTTCGATCAGCCGTATCTCGCGGATCGGAAGCCCCATCGCGCCATGCCCTGTTTCCGTTCGTCCCCCTACACGCGCGCCGTGGAGATCTCGTCGATCAGCTCGTCGTACTTCGGGCTGC
>CALMNS010000124.1 GCA_937871635.1 uncultured Solirubrobacter sp. | reverse complement strand
CCCCAGGCCGAGCCCGTTGGCGATCCCGCCCAGCGCCTGGGAGAACTCGCTCGGGATGATGAAGACCTTGTTCGCCTCCCCCTTGGCGAGCTCGGGCAGCATCTGCAGGTACTGGTAGGAGAGGAGCTGCTGGTCGGGCGCGCCGTCGTGGATCGCCCGGAAGACCGTCTCGATCGCCTTCGCCTCGCCCTCGGCGCGCAGGATCGCCGAGGTCCGGGCGCCCTCCGCCTTGAGGACGGCCGACTGCTTCTCGCCTTCCGCGCTGAGGATCGCCGACTGCTTGACGCCCTCGGCGGTGAGGATCGCCGCGCGCCGCTCGCGCTCGGCCCGCATCTGCTTCTCCATGGTCTCCTGCACCGTCCGCGGCGGCTCGACGGACTTGAGCTCGACGCGGTTGACCCGGATCCCCCACTTGCCCGTGGCCTCGTCGAGGACGACGCGCAGGTTCGAGTTGATCTGGTCGCGCGAGGTCAGCGTCTCCTCGAGCGTGAGCCCGCCGATGACGTTGCGCAACGTCGTGACGGTGAGCTGCTCGATCGCCTGCAGCGGGTTGGCCACCTCGTAGGTGACCGACTTCGAGTCGGTGATCTGGAAGTAGATGACCGTGTCGATCCCGACCACCAGGTTGTCCTCGGTGATGACGGGCTGGGGCGGAAAGGAGACGACCTGCTCGCGCAGGTCGATGAGCGGCTTGACCCGGTCGACGAACGGGATGATGAGCGTCAGCCCCGGGTTGAGCGTGCGCTGGTAGCGGCCGAGCCGCTCCACGATCCCCGCGCGGGCCTGGGGCACGATCCGGACGGCCGCGGCGGCGACGATGAAGAGCACCACCGCCAGCACGACGAGCAGCACGAGTCCTGCGGTCATAGGTCGACCCTCCTCATTCGGCGACGAGCGCCGTGGCGCCCTGGATCTCCATCACGGTGACCTTCGTTCCCGGCTCGAGCTCTGAGTCCTCGTCGTAGGGACGGGCGCTCCACGTCTCCCCCTCGAGCTTGACCGTGCCGGCGTCGAGCACCGTGGCGGTCGCGCCCACCAGCCGGGCCGTCCCCGTACGGGTGTGGCCGGGCGAGCGCAGGTGGTGGCGGGCGACCGGGCGCAGGGCGAGGAGCAGCGCGGTCGACGCGACGAGGAAGGCGGCGAGGCTCAGCCCGAGCCCACCGCCGACGCCGTCGACCAGCGCGGCGACCAGCGCCCCGCCCGCGAACGGGGCGAGGAACAGGCTGAGCGAGAGGATCTCGCCGACGGCGAAGACCGCGGCGATGATGATCCAGAAGAGCCACGGTTCCATGCCCTCAAGGATACGTCAGGGAGCCAGCAGCGCCCGCGCGAAATCGTCGGCGTCGAACGGCCGCAGATCCTCGAGCTGCTCGCCGATCCCGATCAGCTTGACCGGGATCTGCAGCTCGTTGGCGATGGCCAGCGCGATCCCGCCCTTGGCCGTGCCGTCGAGCTTGGTGAGGACGATGCCGTCCACCCCCACCGCGTCGCCGAACAGCTTGGCCTGGCGGACGCCGTTCTGGCCCGTGGTGGCGTCCACGGTCATCAGCGTCTCGTGCGGCGCGTCGGGGAGCTGCTTGGCGATCACGCGGCGGACCTTCGAGAGCTCGGCCATCAGGTCGGTCTGCGTGTGCAGGCGCCCCGCCGTGTCGATGATGATCACGTCGGCCCCGCTCTCGCGCCCGCGCGCCACCGCGTCGAAGGCCACCGCGCCGGGGTCGGCGCCGTCGGGGCCGCGGACGAAGTCGCTGCCCGCCCGCTCCGACCAGCGCTCG
>CALMNS010000123.1 GCA_937871635.1 uncultured Solirubrobacter sp. | reverse complement strand
CGCCGGCATCGGCCGCACCGGCCGCCGAGGCCGCCCCCGAGGCACCCGCCCCGGAGGCGGTCCCCGAGGCACCGGCCCCGGAGGCCGGTTCGGAGACCTCCGAGCCGGCTCCGTCGGATACCCAAACGACTTCGTCGTCGGGCACAGGTGAATCCGAGACCGCCGAGGAGCGGGCGGCCATCGAGGCCGATCCCGACGCCGACGACCCCGACGCCGGCGGCACCGCCTCGTCCGAGGCACCCGGGCCCGACCCGGATCCCGACCCTTCCCAGTCCTAGAGAACCAAGGAGACCATCACCATGGCCACCAGCACCGCAGAGTGGATCGACGAGCTCAAGCAGATCTCCGTCCTCGAGCTGTCCGAGCGCATCAAGGCCCTCGAGGAGGAGTTCGGCGTCTCCGCGACGGCGGTCGCCGCCGCGGCCCCCGGCGGCGGTGGCGGCGGTGACGGCGCCGCGGTCGAGGTCGAGGAGGAGCAGACCCAGTTCGACGTCGTCCTCACGGGCGCCGGCGACAAGAAGATCCAGGTCATCAAGGTCGTCCGCGCCGCGACCGGCCTCGGCCTCAAGGAGGCCAAGGCCCTCGTCGACGAGGCCCCTAAGCCGGTCAAGGAGGGCGTCGACCGCGAGGAGGCCGACAAGGTCAGGGCCGACCTCGAGGAGGCCGGCGCCTCCGTCGAGGTCAAGTAGCCCGGCGCGGAAGCGGACGCCGGTCGAGGTGGCCGGCGCGGGCTCCGCGCGCGCACCTGGCCGGCGCGGGCTCCGCGCCCGCAGCAGCATCCGGAGGGCGGCCATCGAGCCGCCCTTCGTCGTGTGGCCCTCAGCTCGCGTTCGGGAGTCGCTCGACCAGCGAGTTGACGCGCTGGGTCTGCGCGCGGATCGCGAAGCGGGCGTGGCGCAGGCCGGCGACGGCCTCCGCCTCCGCGGTGCTCAGCTGGCGCTGGTTCCAGTCGTCCCGCCGCCGTGCGGTCTCGAGGGCCGCGCGGGCCTCCGTGAGCGCCCGCTCGTTCTCCTCGACGGTCCGCCGGAGGAGCTCGAGCTGCTGTTCGATTTCAGGTGCCACATCTCAGCAAACGCTCCAACCCGCCAGAAGTGACGCGGGAATTCACGTTAGGACCGATTAAGGACCTTCACGGGTCCGTGAGGGCCTCCTCGACCACGTGGCAGAGCGCGTGGAGGAAGAGCATGTAGGCCTCCTGGACCGACGCGGTGGTCGGTGCCGGGACGCGGACGGCCACCTCCGCCCGGTCCGTCGCCGGGTTGGGGGAGGGGCCCGTGATCACCACCCGGTCGAGCCCCAGCTCGGCGGCGGCGTCGAGCGCGGCGACGACGTTCGCCGAGCGCCCGCTGGTGGTCAGGGCGATGAGCACGTCGCCCCGGGCCCCGAACGCCTCGAGCTGCCGCACGAACACCGCCTCGAACCCGTAGTCGTTGGCGATCCCGGTCAGGCTCGAGATGTTCTCGCTCAGCGCGAGCGCGGGCCATCCGCGGCGGTCGAGGCGGAAGCGGCCCACGATCTCGGCCGCGACGTGCTGGGCGTCCGCGGCGCTGCCGCCGTTGCCGAGCAGGATGACCTTGGCGCCCGACCGCAGTGCGGCGATGACGAGGTCGCAGGCGCGGTCGAGCGGGTCGCGCAGCGACTCGAGCATCGCCTCGCGCACTCCGATGGACTCCTCGATCAGCGCCGGCCAGAGCGCGTCGACGCGCTCAGCGGGGCTCAAGGAGCTCCGGAGGCGGGCCGCCCGGTGTCAGCGCCCTGGCCCGGATCCCCGGGGCTGCGGTGCTCCGCGTCATGGGGCTGATGGTAATAAGCCGCGCCGTCGCGACTCCGTCCGCCTGTCGTCCTCCGTTCGGGCTGGCGGGCCCTAGAATGTGCGGCCTCGTGCCCTTCGATCGCCGAATCCGCCGGCCCCGCGTCCTCCTGGCGCTCGGGCTCGCGATCGCCGTGATCGTGGCCGCCGCCCTGCTCGGGACGACCTCCGCGCCGCGCGCCGACTCGGCCGCCAAGGACCCGTACCCCTTCGACCGGACGGTCCAGCGG
>CALMNS010000122.1 GCA_937871635.1 uncultured Solirubrobacter sp. | reverse complement strand
GCGCCGACCCGGCGGCGCGGAGGGGCGGATCGCCCTCGGCGACGACTTCGACGCGCCGCTGCCCGACGCGCTCCGGCGGTCCTTCGGGCAGCCGTGAGCGCGCCGCCCGCCGGCGGCCTGCTGCTCGACACCCACGTCTTCGTCTGGTGGGCGACCGACGACGACCGCATCTCGGACGCGGCGCGAGCGGCGCTCGCGAACCCGGACACGCCCGTCTTCCTCAGCGCCGTCACGCCCTGGGAGATCACGATCAAGCACGCGCTCGGACGACTCGAGCTGACCGAGGCGCCGCGTCCGCTGATCTACGGCCAGATCGCCCGCCACGGCTACCACCGGCTCGACGTCACCCTCGAGCACGTCCTCGCCGTCGCTGAGCTGCCGAGCCACCACGGCGATCCGTTCGACCGCCTGCTGATCGCCCAGGCCCGCACGGAGGGGCTCACCCTCGTCACCGCCGACGCGGCCTTCGCGGCGTACGGGATCGCCCTCCTCTGGTGACTCCACAGTGACAACCCGTGGCGTCGCGAATCTCCGAATTGAGGACGGATCCTGACCTAAGCCGGGCGTAGGTTGTGGCGCGTAAACCGTCACCAACAAGGAGTGAGCGATGAGCGATCAGGACCGCTACATCCCAGGCGTCCCGTGCTGGATCGACACCACGCAACCTGATCCGGAGGCCGCCGTCGCGTTCTACGGCGACCTGTTCGGGTGGGAGTTCGAGGACGTCATGCCCCCCGGTTCGCCGGAGCGGTACTTCGTCGCCCGAATCCGGGGCGGCGACGTGGCCGCGGTCGGCTCCCAGCCGCCGGACGCGCCGTCGCCGGCGGCGTGGAACACCTACGTGTGGGTGGCGGACGCCGACGACACCGCCGCCAAGGTCCGGGCCGCCGGCGGCACCGTGCTCGTGGAGCCCGACGACGTCGGCGAGCTCGGGCGGATGGCGGTCTTCGCCGACCCGGCCGGCGCCACGTTCACCGCGTGGCAGGCCGGCCAGCACCGCGGTGCCGCGGTCGTCAACGAGCATGGCGCGCTGAACTTCAACGATCTCTACACCCACGACCTGGACGGCGCGCGCTCGTTCTACGGGTCGGTGTTCGGCTGGGAGGCGCTCGACGCGGGAGGCGGCCTGATGTGGGCGCTGGCCGGCTACGGCGACTTCCTCGAGCAGCGCAACCCCGGGATGCGGGAGGGCATGGCCCAGATGGGAGCCCCGGAGCGGTTCGAAGACGTCGTCGCGAGCCTCAACCCGATCTCCGACGACGAGCCCGGCACCCCCGCACACTGGGGCGTGACCTTCGGGGTCGACGACGCCGACGCGATCGCGGCGCGGGCCGCCGAGCTCGGCGGCCGGGTGCTCGTCGAGCCGTTCGACGCGCCGTGGGTCCGGACCACCATCATCACCGACCCGCAGGGGGCCACCTTCACCGCCGCCCAGTTCGTGCCCCCGAACCAGGACCGGGAGGAGGAGAACGCCGGGGCGACGAGCGAGGCCTGATCCGCGGCGCCGGCGCTCCGGCCGGCGCGTGGCTGCGACCCGTCGCGGTGTCGTCAAGCTGCCACGGCGTGGCGCGCGACGACCTCGCCGAGGACGCGTGCGCCGCGCTCGAGGTCGTCGAGCGGCGCGGCGGCGAAGGTGAGGCGCAGGAACGGGCCCGGGGCCTCGGCGGGGAACCACGGCCGGCCGGGGCTGACGATCACCCCTTCGCGCTCGGTGGCCGCGGCGATCGCGACGTCGTCGAGGCCGTCGGGCAGCCGGACCCAGAGGGAGAACCCGCCCCGGGGCACGACGTCGATGGACGCGCCCGGGACGTGACGGCGGACGGCGGCGACGAGCAGGTCGCGGCGCTCGGTGAGCGCGCTCGCCGTCGCCCGGCGATGCCGGCGCCAGGCGGGAGAGGAGACGAGCTCGAGCGCCGCCTCCTGGAGCGGCCCGGCGACGATGTAGTCGTCGACCACCCGGGCGGCGCGGATGCGGGCGCCCGCGGCGCCGCGCGCGGCGATCGCCCCGACGC
>CALMNS010000121.1 GCA_937871635.1 uncultured Solirubrobacter sp. | reverse complement strand
GGGTGGTGGCGAGCCAGGCCAGCCGCGCCGCGGGAGACGGGAGCTCGACGGCCTCGAGCCGCAGCGAGCCCCGGGCCAGCGCGCCGCGGTAGACGGTCAGCTGAGCCGCCCCGGCGGCGCCGACCGAGAGCTGCTCCGAGACGTCGGCGACCACGCGGTCGTTCGCCGTGGCCGTCGTGCAGAGGACCGCGACGTCGTCGGCGAGGCCGGCCAGGACGTCGCGGATGCGCCGGTAGTCGGGCCGGAAGTCGTGCCCCCAGTCTGAGACGCAGTGCGCCTCGTCGACGACGAGCAGGCCGACCCGCTCGACGAAGAGGGGCAGCATGGTCTCCCGGAACTCCGGGTTGTTGAGGCGCTCCGGCGAGATGAGCAGCAGGTCGACGTCGTCGGCGGCCAGGCGCGAGCGGACCTCGGCCCAGTCCTCCCGGTTCGTCGAGTCCACCCGCACGGCGCGGATCCCGAGCCGCTCCGCCGCGGCGATCTGGTTGCGCATCAGGGCGAGCAGCGGCGAGACGAGCACGGTCGGCCCGGCGCCGCGCCGGCGCAGGAGCGCCGTGGCCAGGAAGTACACCGCGCTCTTGCCCCACCCCGTCCGCTGGACGCAGAGCACCCGCCGCCGGTGATCGACGAGGTCGAGCACCGCCTCGCGCTGGTGCTCGCGAAAGCCGGCCTCCGGCCCGGCCAGCTCGCGCAGGAGCTCGAGGGGCTCGTCGGTCGCCGCCGGCGTCATCACGGTCATGCGGACCACCCTACGAGCGGCCGGGGACGGTCCGCCCGCGGCTGCGCAGATTTGTCACAGGACATATAGGCGCTAGCCTATGGCCATGGCGACCGGCTCCCTCATCCGCGAGGCCCGTCGCGCCGACGGTCTCACCCAGGCCCAGCTCGCGCGGCGGCTGGGGATCACCCAGCCGTCGGTGGCGCGGATGGAGGCCGCGGGCGACGAGGTGAGCGTCGCCACCCTGCAGCGCGCCCTCAACGCGATGGGGCGCTCGCTTGAGCTGCGGGCGACCAAGCGGGCGCCGAGCTACGACGAGACGCTGCTGCGCGAGAACCTGCGGATCGACCCCGCGGACCGTCTTCGCGTCTTCGAGCAGTTCTACGCCGGCGCCCGCTCGCTCGCCGAGGCGGGAGCCCGTGCCCGGGCCGCTGCCTGAGTTCCGGCCGCTGGAGTTGCTCGCCCGCCTCGTCGAAGGCGGGGTCGACTTCGTGATCGTCGGCGGCTACGCGATGGTGGTGCACGGCTCGGCCGCCATCACCCGCGACCTGGACGTCTGCTACGCCGCCGACCAGCCCAACCTCGACCGGCTCGGGACCACGCTGATCGCCCTCGAGGCCGGGCTGAGCGGCGTCGCGGAGGCGGTCCCGTTCGTCCCAGACGGGCGCACGCTCCGTCGCACGCAGATCCTCACGCTCGTCACGAGCGCCGGCCGGCTCGACCTCCTCCGGGCGCCGGACGGAGCCCCTGGCTACGCCGTCCTCGCCGAACGCGCGCTCCGGGTGGAACTCGAGGAGATGACGATCAAGGTCGCCTCCCTCGAGGACCTCATCGCCATGAAGCGCGCCGCCGGCCGGCCGAAGGACCTGCTCGCCGTCGAGGAGCTCGAGGCGATCCAGCGGATCCTGCGCGAGGGCTAGACCCGGGCGGCGCCCTGCAGCTCGAGGAGCGCGTCGTAGACGGCGAGCGAGGCCGCCGCGACCTTGCCCTCCAGGCGCTCGAGGTCGCGGCCCTCGAACCCCTGCACGAACACCACGCCGCGCCGGTTGACGTTCATCCCCTCGGCCTCGACCGCACGCTCGGCGGCCGCGAGCCACCCCGGCGGGCGTCCGGCCAGCGCCACCGCCCGGCCGCCGTCGTCGAGGTCGATCCGGATCCCGCGCGTGCGCCGGCCGACCTGCACCGGTTCCCCCGTCCGGTACTCGGGCACGGGCCGCCTACGCGCTCTCGGCGCCGGCGGGCTCGTCCTCGAGCTCGTCCGGGGCCACGGTGACCAGCGTCGGCTTCAGGCCGCGCTCGATCGTCTCCTTCGTCACCACGCACTTCTTGACGTCGCGCCGCGAGGGCAGCTCGAACTGCACCTCGAGGAGCACCTCCTCGATGATCGAGCGCAGCCCGCGGGCGCCCGTCTCGCGCTCGAGCGCCTTGTGGGCCACCGCCTTGAGCGCGTCCTCGGAGAAGACGAGCTCGATCCCGTCGAAGGAGAAGAACCGGTGGAACTGCTTGACGATCGCGTTGCGCGGCTCGGTGAGGATGGTGATCAGGTCCTCCTCGGAGAGCTGGTGCACCGCGCTCGTCACCGGGAGCCGCCCGATGAACTCCGGGATCAGCCCGTACTGCATGAGGTCCTCGGGCAGGGTCTGCTCGAAGAGCTCGCCCGTGTCCTTCTCGAGCTTGGTCGGCATGGGGGCGCCGAACCCGACGCCCTTGTGCCCGATCCGCCGCTCGATGACCTTGTCGAGGTTCGCGAACGCCCCGCCGCAGATGAACAGGACGTTCGTCGTGTCGATGGTCAGGAACTCCTGGTGCGGGTGCTTGCGCCCGCCCTGGGGCGGCACGGAGGCGGTGGTCCCCTCGAGGATCTTCAGCAGCGCCTGCTGGACGCCCTCGCCCGACACGTCACGGGTGATCGACGGGTTGTCCGCCTTGCGGGCGATCTTGTCGACCTCGTCGATGTAGATGATCCCCGTCTCGGCCTTCTTGACGTCGAAGTCCGCGGCCTGGATGAGCTTGAGGAGGATGTTCTCGACGTCCTCCCCCACGTAGCCCGCCTCGGTGAGCGCCGTGGCGTCGGCGATCGCGAAGGGGACGTTGAGGATGCGCGCGAGGGTCTGGGCGAGGAGCGTCTTGCCGCAGCCCGTCGGCCCGAGGAGGAGGATGTTCGACTTCTCGAGCTCGATGTCCTGGTCGTCGGACTGCATCATCTGGACGCGCTTGTAGTGGTTGTAGACGGCGACCGAGAGCGTCCGCTTGGCCTCCTCCTGGCCCACCACGTACTCCTGCAGGACGGCGTGGATCTCCTTCGGCTTCGGGAGGTTCTCGATGTCGAAGGTCGGCGGGGCGGTGAGCTCCTCGTCGATGATCTCGTTGCAGAGGTCGATGCACTCGTCGCAGATGTAGACGCCCGGCCCGGCGATCAGCTTCTTGACCTGCCGCTGCGACTTGCCGCAGAAGGAGCAGAGCAGCTGCTCGTTTGAATCGGTCGGGCGTGCCAAGAGAGCCTCTCCTCCTCGAGATCGGCCGGGCGGACCCCGAGCTTAGTGCTCGGAGATCACCCGGTCGATGATCCCGTACGCCTGGGCCTCCTCCGAGGACATGAAGTAGTCGCGCTCGGTGTCCTTCTTGACGTCCTCGACGGACTTGTGGGTGTGGCCCGCGATGATCTCGTCGAGGCGGCGGCGCAGGTCGATGACCTCGCGCGCGTGGATCTCGATGTCGGTGGCCTGGCCCTGGAAGCCCGAGGACACCTGATGGATGAGGATCTTCGCGTTGGGCAGCGCCATCCGCTTGCCCTCCGCGCCGCCCGCGAGGAGCAGCGCGCCCATCGACATCGCGATGCCGACGCAGATCGTCGACACGTCGGGCTTGATGAAGTTCATCGTGTCGTAGATCGCCAGGCCGGCGTAGACCGAGCCGCCGGGCGAGTTGATGTAGATCGAGATGTCCTTGTCCGGGTCCTCGGACTCGAGGTGGAGCAGCTGCGCGACGATGAGGTTCGCGATCTGGTCGTCGACCGGCGTCCCGAGGAAGATGATCCGCTCGTTGAGCAGTCGGGAGTAGATGTCGAAGGCGCGCTCCCCACGGGAGGTCTGCTCGACGACCATGGGTACAAGTGGGCTCACGGTGCTCGCTTCTTTCGCTTGATCGGCCCGAGTCCTTCCCCGAGCGGTCGGCGGAGACTAGCCGGTCGGCTTGGAGGCCCCTGAAGCCTCGGAGGCCTCGGCGCTCTCGGTGATCAGGTCGAGCGCCTTGCGGGTCGCGAGGTCGCGCTCGAGCGTCTCGAGGCGCCCGGCGGACTTCAGCCGCTCGACGAGCTTCTTGGGCGAGGTGCCCTCCCGCTCGGCGGTCGGGCCGACGGCCTCGAGCAGCTCGTCGTCGGACGGCGTGATCCCCTCGGCCTCGACGATCGCCGCGAGCACCGCCTCGCGCCGCAGGGCGGTCTCCGCGTCGGCCTTGCCGTCCTCGAGGATCTGCTCCTCGGTCTTGCCCGAGATCTGCAGGTAGGTCTCCTTCGGGATCCCCTGGTGGGAGAGCGAGTGGGCCATCTCCTCCCACATCTCCTTCGCGCGCGCCGTGACGAGCGCGTCGGGGATCTCGACGGTGGCGTTGGCCACCGCGGCGTCGAGCACCTGCTCGCGGAACTGGGCGTCGATGCGCTCGGACTCCGACCCGGCCAGCCGCTCGCGGATGTCGGCACGCAGCTCGTCGAGCGTGTCGAAGCCCTGGTCGGAGGCGAAGTCGTCGTCGAGCTCGGGGAGCGACTTCTCCTTGACCTCCTTGACGGTCACGGCGAAGACGGCCTCCTGGCCGGCCAGGTCCTCGGCGCCGTAGTCGTCGGGGAAGGTCAGCGTGACCGTGCGCTCGTCGCCGGCGGCGGCGCCCTCGAGCTGGGACTCGAAGCCGGGGACGAGGCGCTCGGAGCCGAGCTCGACCATCTGGTCGCGGCCTTCGCCGCCCGGGAACGGGACGCCGTCCTTCGTCCCCACGAAGTCCATGACCACGAAGTCGCCCGCGGCGGCGGGGCGCTCGACGGTGTCGAGCGTCGCGGTGCGCTCGCGCAGGGAGTCGAGCTCCTGGTCGATCCGCTCGTCGGCGATCTCGGCCTCCTCGCGGGCGACCTCGAGGTTGCGGTACTCGCCGAGCTGGGCCGTCGGGCGCACGCCGATCTCGATCGAGAACTTCAGCGGCTGGCCCTCGGGCGGCAGGTCGCCCAGGTCGATGTCGGGATCGCCGATCGGGACGATCCGGGCCGCGTCGATGGCCGCCGAGTACCAGCGGCCGAGCGAGTCGCGCACCGCCTCGTCGAGGACGGCCTCGCGACCCACCCGCTTGATGATCACCGGGGGCGGGACCTTGCCGGCGCGGAAGCCGGGCACCCGCAGGCTCTTGCCGAGGGAGCGGGCGGCCTGGGCCAGGCGGCGCTCGATCTCCTCCGGGGTGACCTCCGCCTGCACGCGCACGCGCGACTCGGGAAGCTCCTCGACGGTGGTCGTGACGGGGGTGGCAGCGGCCATGAAGGCGCCACGATAGCGTCGGTCGGCGTGCTGACTCGCGCCCTGGCCTGGCTCGTGACGGGTCCCGTGGGCCACCTCGTGGCGGGGACGATCGACTGGCTGGCCCTGCTCGGGCGCTACGCGTGGGCCCGCGCCCGCGGTCGCCCGTTCGGCGACTGAGCTAGGCGACGGCGCCCAGCGCGGCGGCGACGGGCGCGGGGGCCGCCACCGAGGCGAGCAGGGCCAGGAG
>CALMNS010000120.1 GCA_937871635.1 uncultured Solirubrobacter sp. | reverse complement strand
GAGCTTGAGCACAAAGGTGCGCGGGTCCGGTACGGACATCTCGGAGAAGTTGACGGAGATGCCAAGCCAGTCAGAGTCGGGGCTCTTGATCCATCGCTTGAAGTTCCACTTCACAGCTTCCGCGTCGGCCGGCGTTCCGTCGCTGAACGTGGCGCCGTCGGGAAGCTGGAACGTGTAGGTCTTCGCGTCTTTTGAGACCTCCCATGACTCGGCGAACCCGGGCTTGATCTTGCCGTTTTCCCCGTACCGGACGAGCGGCTCGAAGATCGCGTCTTGAATCTGCCACAGCCCGTCGTACGCGTGCGGGTCGAGGTTGTCCGGTGGCTGGACGATCGCGATGCGAACGGTGCCGCCATCCCGCGGAGGGCCGGAACGCTCCTTCGAAGACGCTTCGCGTGGCGACTCGCTCGATGACCCACAGGCTGTCCCGACCAGTGCGGTAGACACAAGCGCCACGGCCAACATCCAACGGTGCATGTTTCCCTCCCCAAAGACGACGGGCCCGGCCGTCGCGGGTGCGGACGGCGACTTCTCGAAGCAACCCTTCCATGGCGTCGAGACGATGACCAATCCAATTCTGCGCGACGAGATATTCCGTCGAGGAACCGCGAAGGCCGGAACGGGCCCCTGGTCACGACGGGCAGCTCAGGCGCTACGACGAGGTTTAGGCGGCCGGCCCGTAGGTCGCGCGACCCGCTGCCGCTGAATCGACTCAGAGCCGCGAAGCCCACCCGCTCTCCCTTGTTGGCGATCGGGCTGAGGATCCAAGTCAAGCCGGTCGCGAATCGCCTGATAATGGCGTAGACGCAGGCCGCAGTCGTTGGCTGGGACGGGAGCTGTCAGAGCCCGCTCGTCCGCGTCAAGCTCGGCGGAACCAGCGAGCCGTCGTCGGAGAGCCGGGACACGAGGTTTCCGCCTGTCGTCGGCCCGAGCCTGGCAATCCGCCGAGACGCACGACTTCGGCCGAGCGACGAACTACCTGACGTTCGTGGTGGCGGCGACCTATATGGGCAACCCGAAGTCGCCGGGGGACCTCCATGCGGTCCCGGACGAGATCGGGTAATCGGGATGGTCGCGATACGCGGACCTCGACGAGCCGGACGAGGAGACGACGCTCGCGCGGAAGATCCGAACATCGACCTCGCATCGTGGCCTTCATCACCCTTGAGCACCTTCAACGCTTCCGCAGGGCCGTACTTTTTTGGGCTTTCCGCCGCGAAGCGATCCGCCTGCGATCGAGGCCTCGTCGGTTGCGCCTGCTCGTCGCCCGCTGCTCCTCGAGTACTCGGCCGCCTGAACCACGCTGCCCGAGGCGCTGCGGCTGATCGCGGTCACGGCCGACGGGTCGGTGGTGATCCACTCCGACGTCGGCGGCTCCAAGCCGCTCAACCTGCAGCTTGACGTTGGACCGTCTCAGCGTTAGCGAAGGGCTACCGGGTCAGGATGCGCGCGGCGGCATCGACGTCGACCACGTCCGCGTACTTCGCGTCGAGATCGAGCAACGCCGTGTCGTGCGACCCGGGCGCCCGGTCGGCGACCGCCTCGCGCACGACGTAGGTGGTGTAGCCGTACTGGACCGCATCGACGGCGGTGGCGCGCACGCATCCCGACGTCGAGGCGCCGACGACGGCGACCGAATCGCATCCATGGGCGGCAAGCAGCGACGCGAGCGGGGTCGCGAAGAAACCTGACGCGAACAGCTTGCGCAGGACCGGCTCGCCGTCGGCCGGTGCGATCCGCGGATCGATCCGTGCCCACTCGGCATCAGGGGTCAGCGCCGCCAGCGCCGGTGCCTTCGCGATGAAGGCACGGGCGATGTCGAGGTCGGAGGGCTCGTACGCGACCGTCGTGTAGACGACCGGCGAGCCCCCCGCCCGCGCCGCCTCGAGCAGCCGCGCGGTTGCGGCCAGCGCATCGTCGCAGTCGCAGTGCAGAGAGGACGCCGGGTCGGTGAAGCCGAGGCTGAAGTCGATGACGAGCAGGGCGGGTCGGAGGCCGGCGGACTGCCGCCCTCCGAAACCCCGCGAGGAGTAGACCTCCTCGGTGTCGCCGCTCACGCCTGCTCCCACTCGGCGAGTCCCAGGAGGCGGTTGACCTCGTCGAAGCTGTCGAACCGGTCTCGGATCCCCTCGGTGGAGCGGGTTCGCACCACCTCCTCGGCGAGGTCGCGGTACGCCTTGGCGAAGAGCCAGGTCTGGGTTGAGGGGAAGATCGCGATCCTGTAGCCCATCCGCTCGAGCTCGTCGGTCGGCACGAACGGC
This sequence comes from uncultured Solirubrobacter sp., assembly GCA_937871635.1. GTDB lineage: Bacteria > Actinomycetota > Thermoleophilia > Solirubrobacterales > Solirubrobacteraceae > JACCYI01. The sequence goes on along the minus strand of CALMNS010000120.1, from coordinate 20,910 downwards.
GAGCGCCCGGTCTCGGAGAGGTTGGCGAGGGTGGGGATCTGCACCTCGCGCGCGATCCGTTCGATGTCCTCGACCGTCGGGGGCGCGTCGACCATCGCCACGTCCGCGCCCGCGTCGGCGAACGCGTGGCAGCGGTCGATCGCGTCGTCGGTGCCGTGAACCTGCAGGGCGTCGGTCCGGGCGACGATGATCGTCTCGGGATCGCGGCGTGCGGTGACGGCGGCCCTGACCTTCAGGACCATCTCGTCGCGCGGGATGACCCGCTTGCCCTCCATGTGCCCGCACTTCTTCGGGAACGCCTGGTCCTCGATCTGGACCGCCCCCGCTCCCGCCGCCTCGTACGAGCGGACCGTGCGGCGCACGCCGGGCTCGGACCCGAACCCGGTGTCCGCGTCGGCGAGGAGCGGCAACGACGTCACCGCGGCGAGCCGGGCGATCGACTCGACCATGTCACTCATGCCGACGAGGCCGATATCCGGTACGCCGTGATGGTGCGCGGCCACCGCGTAGCCACCGTGATAGAGCGCCTCGATCCCGGCCTGCTCGGCGATCCGCCCGGTCAGCCCGTCGTGGGCGCCGAGCGCGACGAGCATCCCGTCCTGCTGAAGGCGCTCTCGGAGGGAGGGGCGGGTGCTCACGCCGTCGCCTCGAGGATCTCGCGGTCGCCGAAGTCGAACTCCGGGGCCGGACCGCGTGCAGCTCCGATCCGGGCGCGCAGCGTCGCGGTCGCCTCGACGTCGACGCTACCGCCGCTCAGCGCGACGCCGTAGACGTCGCGCGCCTGGACGCCGGTTACGAGGCCGCGCGCGACGTCCTTGGCCACGTGTTCGGCGGGCCGCTCGAGCGGGTCTCCCCATCCGCCCGCGCCGGCGGTCCGGAACACGAGCACGTCGCCGGGCCCGACCTTGACCGAATCGACCTTGGACGGCAACGCTTCGCGCGAGCCGTCGGCGCGCTCGAGCCACTTCGAGCTCGTCCCGCCGGCCGACCCGCCGTGGATGCCCCACGGGGCGATGAGCGCACGGTCGTCGGCGATCGACACGACGCCGGCGCCGGTGAACGCGTAGGCCTTCTCGATCCCGGTGCCGCCGCGATGGAAGCCGGGGCCGCCGGAGTCGGGGACGGGCTCATAGCGCTCGATGCGGACGGGGTAGTAGCTCTCGGCGTACTCCGACGGCGTGGTCCGGAAGAGCGGCCACCACGAGTGCCCGTCGAGGCCGTCGCCGCGCTTGCGCCCGGGCAACCCGCCGAACAGCAGCTCGACCAACTGGAAGTACTCGCCGCGCTCGTCGGTCCCGGAGAACACGAAGGACGGCGACGTGCCGTACCCGGCGGCCATGGCCAGCTCGGGCGTCTTCTGGCCGAGCGCGCCGCTCTGGCAGTCGAAGAACCGCGTGTGCACGTTGAGCCGGTTCGAGAGCGGCGCCGGGAACGCCGGCTTGAGCAGCGAGCCCTCGGGCAGCTGGACCTCGAAGACCTCGTAGATCCCGTCGTTGAAGAGGATCTCCGGATCGAAGGCCATGATCAGGTAGATCCCGAAGAAGAGCTTGCAGAGCCCCTCGTGGATGAGGAAGTTGATCGAGCCCTCGGCCTGGGGATCGGTGCCGCTCCAGTCCGCGTGGCAGACGTCGCCCTCGCGCCAGATCGTCAGCGTCATGCCGAACGGGCCGTTGCCGAGGCCGTCGTCGTCGACGTAGTCGGTGAACGTCACCTTCTCCTCGGGGATGTACTCGCGAACGATGCGCACCATCGCGTCACGGGTCCGGTCGAGCAGCGCCTGGCACGCCTCGGCGAAGGTGTCGCGGCCGAAGCGGTCGCACAGCTCGACGATCCGGCGCTCGGCGGCGCGGCAGCCGGCGATGAGCGCCATGAGGTCGGACCGGTTCATCTCCGGTGTCCGCGAGTTGTTCAGGCAGATCGCGAGGGCGGCCTCGTTGAGCACGCCCGCCTCGACGATCTTGATCGGCGGGATGCGCAGGCCCTCCTCCCAGATCGACCGGGCGTCGGCGACCTGCGAGCCCGGGACCTTGCCTCCGACGTCCATCATGTGCCCGAACATCGAGGCGTACGCGACGTGCTCGCCCTCGTGGAAGATCGGGACGACGACGAGCCAGTCGTTGAGGTGTGAGATCGACCCGCGGCAGAGGTAGGGGTCGTTGAGCAGGACCACATCGCCCGGATCCAGCGAACCACCCAGACGGTCGACGACCTCCGGGATGTACGAGCCGAACTGCCCGACGACCATGCGCCCCCGGGCGTCGCAGATCATGGGGAACTCGTCGTGCTGGACGCGGATGGTCGGCGACATCGCCGCGCGTCGCAGGACCTCGTCCATCTCGAACCGCGCGTTGAGGAGCGCGTTCTCGATGAGGTCGAGCGTGATCGGGTCGACGGCGCTCATCGAGCGTTCTCCAGTCGGTCGATGATGAGGTTGGCGTACGGGTCCACACGGGCGACGTGACCGGGGAGGACCACCGTGGTCGCGTCGTACTGCTCGACGATCGCCGGTCCCTCGATCGCCATGCCGGTGCGAAGCTCCGCCCGGTCGTAGGTCGGCGCGTCGACGGCGCTGCCGCTCGAGCGAACGACATGGGTGCCGTTCCGGGCGGGCGACGGGTCGGCCGCCCCCGCCTCGGCGGCCGGGTCCTCCGGGGCCGGAACCCTCCCGGTGGCCAGCGCGCGGAGCGCGACGATCTCGGCGCCGCCCTCGAGGTCGAACCCGTAGAGCTGGTGATGGTCGGCGGCGAACCGCTCCGCCAGCGCCACGGGCGTGAGGCCGCCGAGCTCCCCGGCGCTGATCGCGACGGGGATCTCGAAGCCCTGGCGGGCGTAGCGCATGTCGGCGACGTACCGGAGGTCGCGGTCGGCCGCCTTGACGCCTTCGCCGTCGAGCCACTCCAGACCCTGCTCGCCGAGTGCGCGGAGCTCGGCGGTCAGCTCGCTCGCGTCGGCCTCGGCGGTGGGGCGGATCCAGGTGCGCGAGACCTCGGTGCTCACGTCGGAGGCGACGAACCCGAGCGCCGAGAGCACGCCGGACTCGGCCGGCACGATGACCGGGAAGCAGCCGAGCAGGGCGGCGAGCGCGTTGGCGTGCAGACCGCCCGCACCGCCGAACGAGACGAGCGCGAACTCGTCGGGGTTGCGACCGCGCTGGACGGTGACGACGCGCAGCGCGCCGAGCATCGCCTCGTTGACGAGGTCGACGATGCCCCGCGCCGCTTCGTGCACGTCGAGCCCGAGCGGATCGGCGACGGTCTCGACCGCCGCGTACGCGGCCTCGACATCGAGCTCCATCGCTCCGCCGAGCAGCCGCGGCGGTAGGTGACCCAGGACGACGTTCGCGTCGGTCACCGTGGGCTCGTCGCCGCCCCGCCCGTAGCATGCGGGGCCCGGTTGGGCGCCCGCGGAACGCGGTCCGACGCGCAGCGCGCCGGTGCCCTCGGCGACGTAGGCGATCGAGCCGCCGCCGGCGCCGATCGACTCGACGTCGACGGCGGGTGCACGGACCGGGAAGTCGCCGACGCGGGTCTCGCGGGTGATCTCCGGCTTGCCGCCCACGATGACCGCGACGTCGGTCGACGTGCCACCCATGTCGAAGGTGAGCAGGCGGTCGAAGCCCGCGCGACCCGCGACGTGCGCGGCGCCGCTGACGCCGCCGGCCGGACCGGAGAGCACCGTGTGGACCGGCATCTGCCGCGCCGCATCGAGGCTCATCAGGCCGCCGTCGGAGCGGACGACCTGAAGGCCTGCCCGCACGCCCTTCTCGTCGAGGCCGTCGCGCAGGTTGGAGAGGTAGAGATCGAGCGCCGGTGCGACGTACGCGTTGACGACGGTGGTCACCGTGCGCTCGTACTCGCGAAACTCCGGCAGGACCTTGCACGAGGCCGAGATCGGCAGACCCGGCGCGTGCTGCTCAGCGAGCGCGGCTACGCGCTCCTCGTGCGACGGGTCGGCGTAGGCGTTCATGAGCGCGATCGTCAGCGCCTGGACACCGCTCGCGAGCAGCTCGCGGAGCGCGGCCGCCGTGGCCACCTCGTCGAGCTCGCGGATCTCGTCGCCGTTCGCGTCCAGCCGCCCAGGCACTTCGCGGATGTCCTCCAGGTCGATCAGCGGCTCGGGCTTGTCGTAGACCATGAACCCGAACAGCGGGCCTGGCGTCCAGGCCTCGGCGAGGTGGAGGATGTTGCGGAAGCCCTCGGTGACGACGAGGCCGACCCGCGCGCCCTTGCGCTCGAGCACCGCGTTGGTCGCGACCGTGGTCCCGTGCAGAATCGCCTCGAGTTCGCCGTGGCCGATCCGTGCGCTCTCGCAGATCTGCCGGATCCCCTCGATCACGCCGACGGACTGGTCGTGCGGCGTGCTCGGCGTCTTGGCCAGCCACGTCCGTCCCGAGGCGGAGTCGTGGAGGAGCAGATCGGTGAACGTCCCGCCCACGTCCACGCCGAGACGGTACGTCACGCCGTGACCCCCTGGCCCTCGTACTTCTCAACGCGCACGTCGCACGAACGGGCATGGCCCTCGAAGTTCTCAATCCGGCTTTGACGCGCGGCGATCCTCCCGATCAGGACGCTCGCCTCGGGCGAGGCCTCCTGGTACGTGACGGTCTTGAGGAACTTGCCGACCCAGAGGCCGCCCGTGTACCGGCCGGCGCCGGCCGTGGGAAGGACGTGGTTGGTACCCGAGGTCTTGTCGCCGTAGGCCACGGTCGTGCCTTCGCCGAGGAACAGCGCGCCGTAGTTGCGCATCCGCTCCAAGTACCACCGCGGCTCGCGGGTGAGGATCTCGACGTGCTCGTACGCGAGCTCGTCGGCGAGCTTCAACGCCTCCTCGTCGTTGTCGACCACGTAGATCGCGCCGTGGTCGCGCCAGGCGGGCTCAGCCGTACTCGCAGTGGGCAGGACGGCGAGCTGGCGACCGAGCTCGGCTTCGGTCCGCTCGGCCAGCCGCGCCGACGTCGTAATGAGCACCGCGGGCGAGGTCGGTCCGTGCTCGGCTTGACCGAGCAGGTCGGCGGCGACGATGACCGGATCGGCGGTCTCGTCAGCGACGACGAGGATCTCCGTCGGACCAGCGGGGAGATCGATGCCGATCTCGCCGAACAGCCGGCGCTTGGCCTCGGCGACGTAGCTGTTGCCCGGGCCGACGATGATGTCGACGGCGCCGATCGTGTCGGTGCCTAGCGCGAGGGCGGCGATGGCCTGCACACCGCCGAGGACGTAGATCTCGTCGGCGCCGGCGAGCGCCATCGCCGCGACCGTGATCGGCGGAGCGCCGCCCTCAAGCGGCGGAGTGGTCGCGGCGACGCGCGGGACGCCGGCGACCTTCGCGGTAAGCACGCTCATGTGCGCAGAGGCGACCATCGGGAAGCGCCCACCGGGGACGTAGCACCCGACGTTGCCGATCGGCACGTTGCGGTGACCCAGGACGAGCCCTGGCAGCGGCTCCACCTCGACGTCTCGGAGCGCCTCGCGCTGAACCTTGGCGAACTCGCGGACCTGGTCTTGGCAGAACCGCAGATCCTCCATCACCTGGTCGGGCACCGCGGCAAGAGCACGCTCGATCGCCTCGTCCTCGAGGCGGAAGCTCTCCGGTTCCCAACCGTCGAGCTTGGCCGACCACCGGCGGACCGCTGCGTCCCCTTCGGACCGGACCGCCTCGATGATCTCCGCGACGATCCGCTGGACCTCCGCATCGGCGGCCCGTCCGGTGCTCTGAACGGCTGGCGTCTTAAATTTCGGGTCGGATGCTTTTCTCATGACTACGTATGCACCATACTCACGTGTATGCCCCTCACGCAACTCCACAGCATCGACCGGCCGGAGCGCGCGACCCCCCGGACTATGACGTCGCAGATACTGGAGGCCCACGGCATCACCGACCTCCGCCCAGCGGCGTACGGTCTCGCCACCTGCGACCTCGTCCTGCTCAACGAGGTCTCCGGCGCGATGGCGCTCCGGTCGTTCGAGAAGATGGGCGCAACGAAGGTCTTCGATCCGGACCGGGTCGCGCTGGTCATCGATCACTTCGTCCCGGCCAAGGACGTGCGCAGCGCGGAGCTCGCGAGTGCGCTCCGGAGCTTCGCGAAGCGGATGGGGATCACGAACCTGTGGGAGATCGGCGTGACGCCCGACGCCGGGATCGAGCACACGCTGCTGCCGGAGCTCGGACTCGTCGCGCCCGGCGACCTGATCCCCGGCGGTGACTCGCACACTTGCACCTACGGCGCGTTCGGCGCGCTCGGCCTCGGGATGGGCTCGACCGACATCGCCGCCGCGATGGCGACCGGCGACGTCTGGCTGCGTGTGCCGGAGGCGATCGGCATCCGGTTCGACGGCGCACCGGCGCCGTGGACGACCGGCAAGGACCTGATCCTCCGCTACCTCGCCGAGGTCGGGACGAGCGGCGCGGTCTACGCGGCGCTCGAGTTCTCTGGCGAGGTGGTGTCCGACCTCGGCGTGGACGGGCGGATGGCGCTGTGCAACATGGCGGTGGAGGCTGGCGCGAAGACGGCGATCGTGGCCGCCGACTCGACGACACTGGACTGGCTCGCGGATAAGCCGACCCGGAAGGCGCCGCGGCTGCTGGCGCCCGAGTCCGGCGCCGTCTACGAGACCGAGACCGTGATCGACGTGACGGGAATGACCCCGCTCGTCGCCCGGCCGCACTCGCCGGGCGACGTCGTTCCGGTCGGCGACCTCGCGCCCGGCACGAAGGTCGACCAGGTGTACGTCGGCAACTGCGCCAACGGCACCATCTCCGACCTGCGGCAGCTCGCCAGCGTGCTCGAGGGGCGTCGCACGGCACCGGGCACCCGCCTCATCGTCGTGCCCGCGACCCAGGCGATCATGCGTCAGGCGACGGCGGAGGGCATCGTCGACACGGTGCTTGCCGCCGGCGGCCTGATGTCGCCGCCCACCTGCGGCGCCTGCTTCGGCGGGCACATGGGGATCCTCGCCGCCGGCGAGACCGCGGTCGCGACGACGAACCGCAACTACAAGGGCCGGATGGGCAGCTCCGGCTCGTCGGTCTACCTGGCCAACGCCTACGTCGCGGGCGCCGCAGCCGTGGCCGGCGAGATCGTCGCCCCCGACAGCGTCCTCGGCGGATGAGCCTGGTCGAAGGCCGCGTCGTCCGCATCGGGGACGACGTGAACACCGACCTCATCCTGCCCGGGCAGTACCTGAACCTGACGACGCCGGAGGACCTCGGGCAGCACCTGCTCGAGGGCTACGATCCCGAGGTGGGACAGGCGATCGAGGCGGGCGACATCCTCGTCGCCGGACGCGACTTCGGATCGGGCTCGTCGCGTGAGCAGGCCCCGGTCGCGCTTCTCGCTCGTGGCGTGCAGGCGGTCGTAGCGGCGAGCTTCGCGCGCATCTTTCTTCGTAACGCCCTGAATCTCGGTCTGCTGGTCTTCGAGAGCGCGGAGGTCGCCGCTGACTGCGCGACCGGTGACCACCTGCGCATCGACGCGGCGGCCGGACGGATCGCACGCCTCGAGGGCGGGGAGTTCGCGATCGCGCCCCAACCGCTCTTCATCCGCGACCTCGTCGGCAGAGGCGGTCTCGTCCCGTGGGTCCGCCATCGCCTCGAGGACGGCACTTGATCACCGGCCGCGACGTCGCTCGGGCCGCAGGCGTCTCGCAGTCGACGGTGTCGCGCGCGCTGGGCGACGACCAGCGTGTCGCCCAGGCTACTCGGGAGCGGGTGCGGGCCGCCGCACGCGATCTCCGCTCCTTCCCGCATCAGGGTGCCCGCAGCCTGGCCACCAAGCGGACGGCGACGATCGGCGTGGTGGTCGACGATCTGCGCAACCCGTTCCTCATGGAGATCATTGACGACCTGCATCGCGGGCGGTTGGCGGCAGGGCCGCACACGGTGCTGATCGATGATCCGGAGGCGCTCGACGGCCGCGGGATCCCGTCGGCGCTGCTGGCCTCCGGAATGGGCTACGACGACGTGAAGCTCGCCGGCTGGTCCGCGATGTCCCTGACTACCGTGCACCAGCCGCTCGGCCAGATGGCACGGACCTCTGCCCGCACGATCGTCGGGCGCCTCCGGAGCGACCGCTCGTCGACGGGTCGGCGGAAGGTCTTCCCCGTCGGCCTCGTGCGGCGTACGACGACCGCAGCGGTCTCCTCGGACGCATGATGACCGGCTTGACCCGACACACGACCGGCTTGGCGGCCATCTTCGAGCGCGGCCGGTTCTCCAGGCCGCCGGACCCGCCGTTCGACCGGTGACCGCTTCTCGCGCGCGCCGGCGCTTCACCGACGTCGAGGACGGCCAAGTGCACTTCTGGGAGCTCGGAGCGCCACCCGTCGAGGAGTCCGATCGGTTCCCCGTCGTCATGCTCCACCCCTCGCCAGGGTCGGCGCGCGGGCTGCTTCCCGAGGCCCGCGAGCTCGCCGCCGACCGGCGGGTGCTCGCGGTCGACACGCCCGGCAACGGCGACTCGACTGCGCTCGCCGACCCCGAGCCCGACATCGCCGCGCTCGCCGGCCGCCTGGCGGCGTGGAGCCACGCCGAGAGACTGGAGCGCTTCGATCTCTACGGCTCGCACACCGGCGCGAGCCTGGCCATCGAGCTCGCCATCCTGCATCCCGATCGTGTTCGCCGGCTCGTGCTCGACGGCGTCGCGCTCTTCAGCCTCGAGGAGCAGACGGACCTCCTGGCCCACCACGCGCCGCAGGTCGAGCCCGACCTCCATGGCGCGCACATCGCCTTCGCGTGGCACTTCGTCCGCGACGCGGCGCTCTTCTGGCCCTGGAGCCGCACGGACGCCGAGCACCGCCGCCCGACGGGCCTGCCCGACGCGGTGACGCTGCACGAGAAGGTGCTCGAGGTGCTCAAGGCGATCGGCACCTACCACCGCTCGTACCGCGCGTCGCTCGCCTACCCGCACCGCGAGCGGCTCGCGCACGTCCGGGTCCCGACGCTGTCGATCTGCGCCCCCGACGACATGCTCTTGCCCTATCGCGAGGAGGTCGCCGCGCTGGCGCCGCGAGGGACCTGGCAGGCGGCCGGCGATGCTCGAGCGGTGGCGGACTGGCTTGACGGCCCCGTGGTCTGAAGCCGCGCGGCGAGTGCGCCGAGCCAGGCTTGGGCGACGGCCCCGGCGATCCCGCGGGCCGCCCAGCCCGTGCCGCGGGCCACGGTGCTCCAGAACGGACCCGGTCCCAGGAAGGCGACGTCCATGCCGACGCGGTCGATCCGCGTGCCGCCCGTCAGCCGGATCGCGACGCGGACCCCCACGCGAGTGCCCGGCAGGACCCGGCCGACGACGACGTGGCGCAGCGGTTCGGCCTCCGAGACGTGGAAGCCCAGCGAGAAGGCCGAGACGTACAGGGGTGCGTCGCGCTGCAGGCCGGGCAGGCGCCCGGCCGCGAGGTGCACCGACCGGGCGAGCCATGGCGCCGCGGACCGCTCCAGCTCGGCCGGGGTCACGAGGCTGAGCGCCTGCATCACCTGGCCGGGCGTCGCGTTCACGCTGACGCCGGCGCGGATCGCACGCGAGGCCACGTCAGTGGCCGCCGAGCCCGAGTGCCCCCGGGTTGAGCTGCCCGTCGGGGTCCACGGCGCGCTTGATGGCATCGAGCAGCTCCCAGGTCGCCGGTCTGAGCTCGTCGCGGAAGGCGTAGTACTTGCCGAGCTGCGTGTGGACGGCGCCCGAGCGCGTGAAGCGGTCCGCCAGCTCGCGACGAAGGGTGACTCCGGCCGCGCGCGCCGCAGGCTCGACCGTCGCGTCGCGGTAGTCCCCTTCGAAGTGCAGGGTGACCTCGAAGTTCAGGTCCCGGCCCGTCGCGGTGACGAGCTCCCACGTTCCGATGCCGTGTGCCGCCAGTTCGGTGGCCCTGTCGAGGAGGAAGCGCTCGAGCACACCGGCGACGGCTCTGGCCCGCGAGAACGGCACCACCGCGTGCAGCGGCAGGTGGACTCCGGCCGGGGCGGCACGGAACATCATCTGCGTCGCGCCGAACGGATCGGCTCGCATGAGCAGTGGGACGTCGCCGGGGACTTCGGCGCCGTAGCGCGTCGCCACGGCGCGCAGCTGCGAGAGGCCGGCGGCGACCTGCGCGTCGTCGGCGCCTTCGACCACGGCGTGCAGCGACGCCTCCTTGCCGCGCAGGCCCTGGACCCCCAACTCGGCCAGCAGCCCGTGGTAGAAGCCGTCGAAGCCGTAGAGGTCCGAGGCCACGCGGAGGCGGGCCATGGCGGCCATGGCCGTGGTCGCCGCCGCCCGCGACGTGAAGGTGAACGACGCACCTCGAGCGACCGCGGGCAGGGGTATCAGCTCCAGCGTCGCCCGGGCCTTGACGCCCATGGCGCCCGAGTCGCACAGGAACAGGCCCGTGAGGTCGGGGCCGAAGTGCCGAAAGAACGGCGTACCGCCACGGTGGGCGCCCGAGCCCGTGGTCACCACCGTGCCGTCGGCCAGGACGACTTGGAGTCCGAGGACGGAGTCCGCCGCCGTCCCGTACCGGGCGGAGCCGAAGAAGACGCTGTTCTGCGAGAGCGTCCCACCGATGGTGGCGTTGCGACCGGACAACGGCCCCCAGAAGGGCGTCCGCACCCCCTCTTCGGCCAACGCGAGGTACAGGCGCTCCCAGGTCACCCCGGCCTCCACGGTCACCGTCAGGTCCTCGGCGTCGATCTCGTCCACGCGGTCCAGCCGCGCCGTGTCGACGAGGACGAGGCCCGGGCGCAGCGGGGTGTGCGCGCGCGTGTACGACATGCCCGCGCCCCGCAGCACGGTGGGGACCCGCAGCTCGCTCGCCCGCCGAACGACGGCGGCGAGCTCCTCCACCGTCCCCGGACGGACCGCCAGGGCGGCGCTCTCGAACGGCTCCATGCTCAGGTCGCCCGACAGCCGCAGCAGCCTCGCGGGGTCCGTGACGAGATCTTCGGCGCCGACCACCCCGGCGAACGCCGCCGCGATGTCGCCCGTGAAGGTCTCGGCGGAGATGCTTGTCATGACTACGTAGGCAACAGGTCGGGCACCGCCCTGTCAACCATTACGGCGCGTCGTCGGGCGGACCCATGGCCGGTGGGGAGTCACGCTCGGGCCATCGGTCCTGGCCGATCTGACCGTCGGTCGGAGATTCGGCTCTCGTTCGAGTTTGACCTTGACAGGCGTCGTGCCTTATTGTTGCATACGTAGTCATTCGCCCGACGCAGCGATCGGGACACCCCGAGGGGAGACGACACATGCAGCGGAGGACCCTTCAGACGGCGAGAGTGACCGCGTTCCTGTGCGCGACGGCGCTTGCGGCGGGCTGCGGAAGCGAGGAGGAGGCAGGAGGCGGCTCCGGTTCGGGTTCCGCCAGCGCCAAGGTCGACCAGGCCGGCGCCCAGAAGGCGGTCGATGCCGCCCGCGCGGTCCCGGAGTTCATCGCGCCAGGCCCGGAGTTCGACGCCTCGGAGGCCAAGGGCAAGCGGATCGCCCTCGTGCCCGACTACCCGTCGCTCCCGTTCATCAAGGAGATCAACTCCGGCCTGCTCCCGGCGGCGAAGCAGGCCGGTCTCACCGTGGACGACTGCCAGAACGACGGCACGGTCGGCGCCTGGGTGAAGTGCTTCAACCAGGCGATCGCCTCCAAGCCGGACGCCATCGTCCTCAACGGCTCGCCGAGCCCGTCGCAGCTCCAGCCGCAGATCAACGCGGCCAATCGCGCGAAGATCCCGGTCATCGCCAATCACGTCCCGCTCGACGAGGAGTTCCCTCCGGGCACGCTGCCGAAGACGAACCAGACGGGGCTGGCCGCCTCGGCACCGGGCCCGTTCCCGCTCGGCGCCAAGCTGATGGCCGACTACGCGATCGCGGAGGACGGCGACAAGGTCAACGCGCTCATCATGACCGCCAACGAGGCGCCGGCCAGCCGCGGTCTCGTCAAGATGATCCAGGACGAGATGAAGGCCAAGTGCCCCCCGTGCAAGCAGACGGTCGTCAACGTCCCGATCACGGAGTGGGCCACGAAGCTGCAAAGTGAGACCCGGACCGCCCTGCTGCGTGACCCGAAGATCACCTGGGTGATCCCGATCTACGACGGCATGATGCAGAACGTGCTGCCGGGCATCCAGTCCGCCCAGCGCAAGGGCAAGGTCAAGACGACGAGCTTCAACGGCCAGGGCTTCGCGCTGAACGCGATCGCCGAGGGGGACATGACCTCCACCATGGGCGAGAACCTCGAGTGGACGGGCTGGTCGACGGTCGATCGCGTGCTGCGCGTGCTCGTCGGCGAGAAGCCGACCGAGAAGCAGGACACGCCCATCAGGGTCTGGGACGAGAAGAACATCTCCGAGGCCGGCGATCCGCCCGTGCCGACGAAGGGCTACGGCGACGCCTACCAGGACGGCTACCTGGCGCTCTGGGGGCTGAAGTAGCCCATGACCTCGCCCGTCCCGGCGTGCATCCGGCTCACGGGGCTCACCAAGCGGTTCTCCGGGGTCCTCGCGCTCGACGGTGTGGACCTCGAGGTGGCCCCGGGTGAGATCCACGGCCTCCTGGGCGAGAACGGCTCGGGCAAGTCGACGCTGATCAAGGTCCTCGCGGGGTTCCACGGGACCGACGGCGGCCGGCTGGAGGTCGCCGGGACCCCGGTGCCGCTGCCGCTCGCGCCGGACGCGCCGAAGCGGCTCGGGCTCGAGTTCGTCCACCAGGACCTGGGGCTCATCGAGTCGCTGAGCGTGGTCGAGAACCTGCGGGCGGGGGAGATGGCCGGCCGTCGCATGCGGATCTCGTGGGCGGACGAGCGGCGGCGGGCGAACGAGGTGTTCGCCCGCTACGGCATCAGCCTCGACCCGCGGGCCGTCGTCAGCGACGTCCGGCCCGTCCAGCGGGCGCAGCTCGCCATCGCACGCGCCATGGAAGGGATGCGGAAGTCCCGGGAGCAGGAGGGACGTCCCGGCGGACTGCTCGTCCTCGACGAGCCGACGGTCTTCCTCCCGCGCGAGGAGGTCGAGCAGCTGTTCGCGCTGATGCGCGAGGTCGCGGCGTCGGGCGCCAGCGTGTTGTTCGTCTCCCACGACATAGACGAGGTCCTGCGCGTCACCGACCGCGTCACGGTGCTCCGCGACGGCCGCCTCGTCGCCACGGTGCGCTCGGCGGAGACCGACCACGACGCGCTGGTCGAGCGCATCATCGGCCGGCGCCTGGAGGCGCTCATGCCCGCCGCGCACTCCGGCGCCTCGCCGGCGGCGGGCGCGGCCCTGCTGGCCGGGGTGACCGGCCTGCGCGCCGATCCCCTCGTGGACGTCGACCTCGAGGTCCGCGCCGGGGAGGTCCTCGGGGTGACCGGGCTCCTCGGATCCGGGTTCGAGCGGCTGCCCTATGCGCTGTGCGGAGCCGACCCGCCCGAGGCGGGTCAGCTCGTGCTCGACGGCAGCTCGTTCGCGCTGCCCGAGTTGACGCCGGGGCGCGCCACCCCCGCGGGGATCGCCCTCATCCCCGCGGACCGCAAGAACGACGGCGCCGTCCCGAGCCTCTCCGTCACGGACAACGTGACGATGCCGGTGCTCAGGCGCTACGGGCACCGAGCGCGGCTGCGACGGCGCGCGATGACCGAGGCGACGGCGAAGCTGATGGATCGCTACGACGTGCGGCCACGCGACCCGGAGCTGCCGTTGTCGTCGCTCTCGGGCGGCAACCAGCAGAAGGCCCTGATCGCCAAGTGGCTGCAGACCGAACCGCGGCTGCTGCTCCTCCACGAGCCCACCCAGGGCGTCGACATCGGGGCGAGGGGCCAGATCTTCGACGTCATCCGGGCGTCGGCGGACGACGGGCGCTCGGTGATCTGCGCGAGCGCCGACCACGAGCAGCTCGCGGCCATCTGCGACCGGGTGCTCGTCTTCGCTCGCGGCGCGGTCGTCGCCGAGCTGACCGGTACGGACGTCACCAAGGACCGCATCACCGAGCGCTGCCTGTCGAGCGTCACCCTCGCCGAAGCGATCGCCGAGCCGGCGGTCGCCGTCCATACCTGAACTGCCGACGGAGGACTGACACCGTGTCGATCTCGACCACCCCCACCGACGCCCCCGCGGCCGACCCGTCCGCTCCGCCTCGATCCCACCCGCGCGGGGGTGGCGACCTCGTGCGGCGCTTCGCGCTCCCGGTGGCCTGGATCGGGCTGATCGTCCTCTTCACCGTCCTGCGGCCGGACACCTTCGCCACCTCGGCCAACTGGGCCTCGATGCTGTCCACGCAGGCGGTCTTCCTCATCCTGACCCTGGGCCTGCTGATCCCGCTCACCACGGGGGACATCGACCTCTCACTGGCCTACACGCTGACGTTCTCGAGCGTGCTGGTGGCGGTGCTCAACGTGGAGCAGGGCTGGCCGATCGTCCCGGCGATCGTCGTCGCGGTCCTCGCCTCGGGCTGCATCGGCCTGGTCAACGGGCTCGCGTCGACGGTCGGGCGCATCGACCCCATCATCGTCACGCTCGGCACGGGGACGTTCACCTTCGGGCTGACGCTGATGATCGCCAAGCAGACCACGATCTCCGGCGTGTCCGACGGCCTCGTCAAGTGGACCGTCGAGCAGAGCGTCCTGGGCATCCCGATCGAGTTCTTCTACGCGCTGGCCGCCACGGCCGTCCTCTGGTACGTCTTCGAGTTCACCGCGCTGGGCCGCCGCATGCTGATCGTCGGCCGCGGACGCTCGGTCGCCAGGCTCAGCGGCCTGCGGGTGGACCGCGTGCGCATCGGCGCCCTCGTGGCCGCGGCCCTCATCGCCGGGGTGGCGGGCGTGCTCTACGCCGGGACGTCGGGCTCGGCGGACCCGACCTCGGGGCCGTCGTTCCTGCTCCCCGCGTTCGCCGGCGCGTTCCTCGGCGCGACGGCCATCCTGCCTGGGCGCTTCAACGCCTGGGGCACGCTCATCGCCACCTACTTCCTGGCCACCGGCATCACCGGGCTGCAGCTCATGGGCGCGGCCGCCTATGTCCAGCAGCTCTTCTACGGCGCGGCGCTCGTGATCGCCGTCGGCCTCTCACAGCTCGCGAGCCGTGGGTCGGAGTCGATCGCGGGGCCCCAGTCATGAGCGGGGTCACCGCGCCGTTCAAGGTCGCCGCCGCGCACGCCTCGCCCGTCCTGCTCGACGCCGAGGCGACGGTGGAGAAGGCCTGCGGGCTCATCGCCGAGGCGGGCCGGCAAGAGATCGCGCTGCTGGTGTTCCCCGAGGTGTACGTCCCCGGCTTCCCCTACTGGATCAACCTGTACCCGCCGGCGGCGCAGTTCGACGTGCACACCCGCTACCGCGGGGCGTCGGTAGAGATCCCAGGGCCGCTCGTGTCACGCGTGCAGGAGGCCGCGCGTGAGGCGAAGGTCAACGTCGTCCTCGGCGTCAGCGAACGCGACGGCGGCACGCTCTACAACACCCAGGTCCACATCGACGAGCACGGCGTCCTGCTGGGCAAGCATCGCAAGCTGCAGCCCACCTACGCCGAGCGCTACGTCTGGGGGCAGGGCGACGGCTCGACCCTGTCGGTCTTCGACACCCGGCTCGGCCGCGTGGGGGGCCTCGTCTGCTGGGAGCACACGATGAACCTCGCGCGGCAGGCGCTGATCCTCAAGGGCGAGCAGGTCCACGCCGCGTCGTGGCCCGGCCTGGCCACGCATCGCGGGATGGAGGAGAGCTACGACCTTCAGGTCGAGGCCATGTGCCGGACCCACGCGCTCACGGCCCAGTGCTTCGTCGTCGTCGCCCAGGACCCGCTCACCCAGGACATGGTCGACGTCATGGACGCCGAGCTGGGCCCCCAGGACCTGCAGCCGGCCGGTGGCGGCTGGTCGGCGATCATCGACCCCCAGGGGATGATCGTCGCCGGCCCGCACGTCGGCTCGGAGGAGACCCTGCTCGTCGCGGACGTCGACCTGCGCGCCATCGACGCGATGCACACGCTGATCGACGCGCGCGGGCACTACGCGCGAAGTGAGGTCCTGCGGCTGTGGATCGACGAGGGGGCCAAGGAGGCCTGGGCGCCCGACGGACCGGACGGCCGATGACGCTGCCGGCCCTGGACCGCGCCGCGTTGATCGTGGTCGACGTGCAGCGTGCCTTCTGCGATGCCGACGGCTCCCTCGCGCTCGGTGGCGGGGAGCATCGCCACTGCGCCGCGGCCGTGCCCACGGTGATCCGGCTGCTCGACGCCTGGCGCACGACGGGCCGGCCCGTCGTGCTGGCCCGTTACGTCCTGGCCGCCGACGGCGGGGACGCGGGGCTGCTCGCTCAGCGGTCATCCCAGCTGCAGGTGCCGGGCGCGCTGCGCGCCGGAACCGCCGACGCCGCGCTCCTGCCTGAGCTGGCTCCCCGCGACGGGGAGCTCGTCATCGACAAGACCCGCTTCAGCGCCTTCCATGCGACCGGCCTCGAGGAGCACCTGGCCGGGCTCGGTGTCGACACCGTGGTCCTCTGCGGGTTCACGACCAACGTCTGCGTCGAGTCCACCGCTCGCGACGCGTTCACCCGCGACCTGCGGCTCGTCGTCGCCGCCGACGCCTGCGCCTCGACGCACCCCGATCTGCACGACGCATCCCTGCGGACGATCGAGCTCTGCATGGGCGATGTCGTGACCATCGACGCGATCGTCCCCCAACCCGCGAACGCGGCGCCCTGAGGAGCACCATGACCACTACGACCGAGCCGGAGAGCTACGGAGCGATCGACATCGTCGTCGCGCCTCACACTCCCCGCGAGATCGCCGAGGACCAGGTCGGCGTCGACCAGCACTTCATGGACAAGGTCCGGATGCCCGAGGACATGCGCCGCGGGATCGAGCTCGACCAGTACGTCGGGATGATGGACCGCGCCGGCGTCGAACGGTCCCTGCTGATCGCCACGCGCGCCGGCGACCTGAACGTCAAGCACTCCTACGCCATCCCGTACGAGCGCATCGCCGAGTACTGCTCGGCCTTCCCGGGCCGGTTCCACGGCCTCGCCGGAGTCGACCCGACGCGCAAGATGAACGGCGTCCGCGAGCTCGAGGAGGCCGTCGAAGACCTCGGGTTCATCGGTGCGCACCTGTACCCGCACTGGTTCGGGCTCGCGCCGGACGACCGCCGCTACTACCCGTACTACACCAAGTGCTGCGAGCTCGGCATCCCCATCATGATGCAGGTCGGGCACTGCCTGGACTACCGGCGCGACCGGATCCTCGAGAGCGTCGGCAAGCCGATCACGCTCGAGCACATCGCGATCGACTTCCCCGAGCTGAAGGTCATCGGCATCCACATGGGCTGGCCATGGACGGAGGAGATGATCGCCGTGGCCTTCAAGCACGAGAACGTGTACGTGTCCGGTGACGCCTATGCCCCGCGGCACTGGCCGAAGGAGTTCGTCCGGTACGTCGACTCGTGGGGCGCCGACAAGTGCCTGTTCGGGACGGACTGGCCCGTGATCGGGCCTGAACGTGCGATCGAGGAGATCGACGGGCTCGGTCTCCGCCCGGCGTCCCGGCGCAGGTTCCTGCGCGACAACGCGCTGCGCGTCTTCGGACTCTCATGACGGCGATCCCCGCGACGTACGTGCCGCTCACCGTGGCGGACGGCATCCGCGTGTCGGCGGGCCGCACACCGGCCAAGGTCGCGCTGCGCGAAGGCGATCGCGCGCTGACCTATGCGTCGCTCCGCGACCGGGTGCACCGGGTCGGCAACGCCGCGCTGCAGGGGCTCGAGCTCGCGCCGGGCGCCCACGTGGCGATCCTCGCGCCGAACCGGCTCGAGTACGCCGAGCTCGTCGTCGGCCTCGCCGGCGCCGGCCTCGCGCCCGCGACGGTCTCGCCTCGCGCAGCGCCAGCGGAGATGGAGCACATCGTCGGCGACAGCCAAGCCCGTGCGATCTTCGCCGACGAGCAGCTCGCCGATGTCGCGTGGGACCTCGGTGACCGCTTCGGCATCCCGGTCGTGACGCTGGGCGAGTCCTATGAGCGATGGCTCGGCGACGCGTCGGCGGCCCACCCCGGCGTCGTCCCGGACGAGTGGGACACGATGGTCATCCACTACACCTCCGGGACGACCGGCGAACCCAAGGGCGTGCTGTGCCCCCACCGCTCGCGGACCCTGAACTACCTGGCGATGGCCGCCGAGTACGGGGCCTTCGGCCCGCGCGATCAGGGTCTGACCGTCGCGCCGATGTACCACGGCGCGGGGCTGTCCTTCACGCTGGCGAACCTGTTCCTCGGCGGAACCGCCACGGTGCTGACCAAGTTCGACCCCGAGCAGGTGCTCCGAGCGCTGCGCGTCGAGCCGATCACGAACGTCTTCATGGTCCCGACGCACTTCCATGCGCTCTTCGGGCTCGGCGACGATGTCGTCGCGCGGGCCGGCCGCGGCTCGTTGAAGTCGGTCATCTCGAACGCCGCCCCGCTGGCGCAGGCCATGAAGGAGCGGATCGTCGCCGCGCTCGGCGACGACCTGCTGTTCGAGTGCTACGGCTCGACGGAAGGCGGCGTGGTCTCCAACCTGCCGCCGGCCGACCAGCTGCGCAAGGAGCGCTCGGTCGGGCTGCCGTTCCCGGCCACCGAGGTCAGCCTCCTCGGTGACGACGGCCTACCGGTCGAGCGGGGCGAGGTGGGCGAGCTGTTCTCGCGCTCGCCCTACCTCTTCACGGGCTACCAGGGGCGGCCTGAGGCGACGGCGGCGGCGCTGCGCGACGGGTGGTTCTCGGCCGGTGACATGGCGCGACAGGACGAGGAGGGCTACCTCTACCTCGTCGACCGCAAGGGCGACAAGATCATCACCGGCGGGCTGAACGTGTTCCCGCGGGAGGTCGAGGAGGTGCTCGTGCGCCACCCCATGGTCGGCGAGGCATCGGTGTTCGGTGTGACAGACGAACGCTGGGGCGAGACGATCCACGCGGTCGTCACGGGTGCTCCGGGCTCGGACTCGGTCGACGCCGATGCCGTGCTCGCCTACTGCCGCACGGAGCTGTCGTCGTACAAGGTGCCGAAGGTGGTCGAGCAGGTCGACGGGCTCCCACGCAACGCAGCGGGCAAGGTCCTGCGGCGCGTGCTGCGCGAGGAACGGCACTCGGCCACGTGACCGTCCCGACGAGCGTCGCCGTCGCCTACCACAGCGCCTACCGCGGGTCGACCGCGGCGCTGGCGCAGGCCGCCGCGCGTGGAGCTCGCGCCGTGGAGGGTACGACGGTGACGCTCGTGCCGGTCGAGGACGTCGACGCGCACTGGGACACCCTGCACGCCGCCGATGCGCTCATCTTCGGCTCGCCCACGTACATCGGGTCGGTGAGCGCCGTGTTCAAGGCGTTCATCGAGCGGATGGCGGGCGAGGTGTGGCTCGAGCGCATGTGGCTCAACAAGGTCGCCGGTGGCTTCACCGTCTCCTCGGGGCCGTCGGGCGACAAGCTCAACACCCTGCAGGACCTCGCGATCTTCGCCGCGCAGCTCGGCATGATCTGGGTTCCCGTGCGGCAGATCGGCGGCCACTACGCGTCGACGACCTCGCCTTTGGAGGCCTTGAACCGCATGGGCGGGTACCTCGGTGTGATGAGCCAGGCGAACATCGACGAGCGGCCGCCGGCAGCGCCTCCCCCCAGCGACCTCGCGACCGCCGAGCTCCACGGCGAGCACATCGCCTCGATCGCGCGTCAGCTCGCCGCGGGACGGGTGGCGCATCCCTCCCCGTACGTCGATCGCGCCTGGCGCCGGGGCGTCCCGGGCACGCTCTTCGACCGCGGCCTCACCGAATAGCATCCGGGCCCTTCGGACCATGGCACCGACCAGCCGCGACATCGCCCGTGAAGCCGGGGTCTCGCAGTCGACGGTCTCGCGCGCCATGCGCGGCGACGCGCGAGTGACCGTGGAGACCCGGCACCGTGTGGCCGAGGTCGCCGACCGACTGGGCTACATGCCGAACCGCTCGGCGCAATCGTTGAAGTCGCGGCGGTCCCAGACGGTCGGCGTGGTCGTCGCCGACCTGCGGAACCCGTACTTCCTAGAGATCGTGGACGGGATCCAGGATGAGCTCAACCTCGCCGGCTACCGCTCCTTCCTGGTGACCGACCGGCTGGATTTCGGACGCGGGACGGAGCTCGTCGACGTCCTCGGAGGGTCCGTCGACGGGGTCATCTTCGCGTCGTCGAGGTCAGCGGACGAGGCACCGATCCGCTTGGCGTCGCGCGGGATGCCGGTCGTCCTGATCAACCGCGAGATCGAGCGTCAAGGCTTCGACCGGGTTCTGTCGGACTACGGGATGGGTGGCATCCTGGCCGCCCGCCACCTGCACGAGCTCGGCCATCGCCGGATCGGGCTAATCACCGGGCCGTCGTCGTTGGCGGTGTTCCGCGATCGCGAGCGGGAGTTCCGGCGCGTGCTCGCCGAGTTCGGGACCCCGTTCGACGAGCGGTTGCGGCGCGAGGGCCTGTACACGCACCAGGTCGGCTCGCAGTGGTGCGCCGACCTCATGCGCCGGCCGGATCCTCCAACCGCCATCTTCTGCGCCGACGACGTCGTCGCGTTCGGGGCCCTCGACGCGGCGCTGCAGCTCGGCCTCCGAGTCTCCGACGACCTGTCGCTGATGGGCTATGACGACATCGAGATGGCGGCCTGGGAAATGTTCAGCCTGACCACGATCCGCCAGCCCATGGGCGACATGGCGCGCGAGGCGGCGCGGCTCGTCCTTCAGCGGATCGGCGGCCTGGCAATGGACGAGGAGCCGCAGCGCCGCGTCTACGCGGCGTCGCTGGTGCGGCGCGCCTCGACCGGCCCGGCGAAGACCGAGCCTCTCGACGATGGATCGACCTGACGTGGGCGCGAGGAGCGGGAGATGACAGAGGCAACGTGGCCGCGGCGTGCCGCGGTGGTGGGCACCGGCGCGATGGGGACGGGGTTCGCGCAGCTGCTGGCGCTCGCCGGCATCCCGACCAGCGTCGCTGACGCCACCTCAGAGGCCGCGGC
>CALMNS010000119.1 GCA_937871635.1 uncultured Solirubrobacter sp. | reverse complement strand
GCCGGGATCCTCGCCGACGCGACGGACCTCGTCGCCACCTGGCGGGCGCGCGACGAGCTGCCGACCCTCGGCGTCGCCGCCGTGGCCGCCATGGCGGGTGGCTCGGCGCTGCTCGGGCTCTGGCTCGCCCGCGCGGTCGATTAGTGTCCCGAGCGGCCGTTCAGCAGCCGTCGGGGCCGTTCAGCAGCCGTAGAGCGTGCGGGCCCAGATCGTGTGCACGGTCCGGATCACGGCCTCCGGGTCGGCGAAGGGCTCGCGCCCCAGCTGCACGGCCAGGTAGCGCTCGTTCATGTGGATGAGCGCCTCGGCGGTCGGCCGGGCCTCCACGCCGGAGATCGTCCCCGCCTGGAGCTCGCGCTCGATGTGGTCGGCCGTCGCGTCGACGAACACCCGCACGAGCCCGCGGTAGACCTCCTCGACCCCGGGGTCGTCGGCCGCCGCGTCGGCGAGCGCGCTCAGGACGGGCCCGTGGCGCTCGTAGACGCCGACCACCCCGCGGACCGACGCCTCGATGACCGCCGCGCCGTGCTCCGGGCTCCGGTACCAGATCTGGGAGACCTCCATGAGCTCCGCCTCGAGGTGGCGGACGATGCAGAGCACGAGGTCGTAGCGGTCGCGGAAGTAGACGTAGAACGACGGGCGCGAGAGCCCGGTGCGCCGCATCAGCTCGTCGACGGTCAGCTCCCGGAAGGGACGCTCGCGCAGCAGCGCCTCGGCCGCGTCGATGATCTCCCGCTGGGCTTCCTCCGGCGACCGGCGCCGTCGCGGCCTCCCGTGGCTCACCGGCATGGCCGGAGCTTGACAGGGGTTCATCGCGCCGTGGCAGAATCGGGGGGCGCCTCTAACTCAATTGGTCAGAGTTCCGGACTTTTAATCCGGCGGTCCGGGTTCGATCCCCGGGGGGCGCACTCGGGGGCCGACCTAGACTGAGGCGCTCCCCGCGCCCCCATGGTGTATCGGTTAGCACGCGAGATTTTCAATCTTGTAGGACGGGTTCGACTCCCGTTGGGGGTATGGCGCCTCCCCGCTAGGGCGCGCGTTGCGCCCCCTCCGACGCGCCGTTAGTCTCGCGCGGCCTCGCGGAGGCGTTGGGTCATCGAGGACTTGGAGGCTGGGCAGATGGGTCGACGCCGTTCGTCAGCGGCAGTGCTGGTCGCGACGGTCCTCGCCGTGCTCGCGTGGGCGGGAGCGGCCGCGGCGCAGGCACCCGGTGGCGGGGGCGCCGGCCACTCGCTGCGCGCGCCGGTCACCGACGAGAACTTCTACTTCGTCATGGCCGACCGCTTCGAGAACGGCTCGCCGGCCAACGACCTCGGCGGCCTGCCGGCCGACAAGATGACCTCGGGCTACGACCCGACCGACCGCGCCTTCTACCACGGCGGCGACCTGCGCGGGATCACCCGGCGCCTGGACTACATCAAGGGCCTCGGGACCACCTCGGTCTGGCTCACCCCGAGCTTCAAGAACCGCGCGGTGCAGCCCGCGGACAAGTCGGCGGGTTACCACGGCTACTGGATCACCGACTTCACCCAGATCGATCCGCACCTGGGGACGAACGAGGACCTCGCCCGGCTCGTGCGCGAGGCCCACAGCCGCGGGATGAAGGTCTACTTCGACATCATCACGAACCACACCGCGGACGTCATCGCCCCCGACGGCGAGGCGCGCAAGCCGTACGTCACCAAGGACCAGGAGCCCTACCGCACGGCCGCGGGGACGCCGTTCGACGACCGCGACGTCGCCGGCAGCGACGCCTTCCCCGAGCTGAGCCCGACCCAGAGCTTCCCGTACACGCCCGTGGTCCCCGAGGGCAGCGTGCGCAAGTTCCCCGAGTGGCTCAACGACCCGACGCTCTACCACAACCGCGGGGACACGACCTTCGCCGGCGAGGACTCGCTCTACGGCGACTTCTTCGGCCTCGACGACCTCTTCACGGAGCACCCCCGGGTGGTCCGCGGGATGATCGACATCTACAAGGCGTGGATCAAGGACTTCGGGGTCGACGGCTTCCGGATCGACACGATGAAGCACGTCAACGACGAGTTCTGGCAGCAGTTCGGCCCGGAGGTCCTCGACTACGCGCGGGCCCAGGGCAAGCCGGAGTTCTTCATGTTCGGCGAGGTCTTCGACACCTCGAAGGCCTACACGTCGCGCTTCACGACCCAGAACCGGATGCAGTCCGTCCTGGACTTCCCGTTCCAGGCCGCGGCGCAGGACTTCGCGGCCAACTCCGGGACCACCGAGAAGCTGGCCGACTTCTTCGCCGACGACGACTGGTACACGGACGCCGACTCGAACGCCTACCAGCTGCCGACCTTCCTCGGCAACCACGACATGGGCCGCATCGGCCGGTTCATCCAGGTGGCCAACCCGGGCGCCACGGACGCCGAGCTGCTGGCGCGTGACCGCCTCGCGCACGAGCTCATGTACTTCTCGCGCGGCAACCCCGTCATCTACTACGGCGACGAGCAGGGCTTCACGGGCGACGGCGGCGACCAGCTCGCCCGGCAGGACATGTTCCCGAGCCGCGTGGCGGAGTACAACGACGACGACCTGATCGGGACGGACGCGACCACGGCGGAGTCGAACTTCGACCGCCGCCACCCGCTCTACCGGGCGGTCGGGCGGCTCGCCGCACTCACCCGCGAGCATCCCGCGCTGCGCGACGGCGCCCACCAGCACCGCTACGCGACCGAGGGGGCGGGGATCTACGCGTTCTCGCGGATCGACCGCAGCGAGCAGCGCGAGTACGTCGTGGCGCTCAACAACGCCGAGACGGAGCAGACCGCCTCCATCCCGACGTACTCGGCCGACCGGCGCTTCGGGCGGATCCACGGCAGCGGCGGGGCCCGCACCGCGCGGACGAACGCCCAGCGCCGCCTGCGGGTGACGGTGCCGCCGCTGTCGGCGGTGGTCTACGAGGCCTCGGGTCGCCCGGCGGCGAGCGAGGCGGCGCCGTCCATCCTGCTGCGCGCGCCGGCTCCGACGGCGGAGTCGCGCGGGCGGATGGAGGTGGGCGCCGAGCTCGGCGGCGAGGGCTTCGCCGAGGTCACCTTCCAGGCCCGCCGCGGCGGCGGGGACTGGGAGTCGATCGGGACCGACGACAACGCGCCCTACCGCGTCTTCCACGACGTGTCGGGGCTCGCGACGGGCACCGCGGTGCAGTACCGCGCCATCGTGCGCGACAACGCGGGCAACACCCGCACGAGCCGCGTGCGGACGGGCGAGGTGCCCCCGCCGCGGATCACCATCGACGCGCCCGCGCAGGACGCGAGCGTGCGCGGCGAGGTCCGCCTGCTGGCCACGACGGACCCCGAGCGCGCCTCGCAGTCCGTGACCTTCCAGCGCCAGGTCGGCACGGGGGCGTGGACCACGGTGGGGACGGACACCTCGTCCCCGGCTTACACGGCGGTGGACGACATCGCGGCCCTCGGGCTGGCCACGGGCGACGCGATCCGCTACCGCGCGGTGCTGACCGAGGCCGATGGCAACGAGGTGACCTCGCGGGTGCGCACGGTGAAGGTCGCGCCCCCGCTGGTCACCACGGCGATCATCCACTACAAGCGCCCGGCGGGCGACTACGCCGAATGGGGCCTGCACCTCTTCGGCGACGCGGTGCGCACGCCGACGGAGTGGACGGCGCCCTTCGGGCCCGCGGCGATCGACGCCGACGGCGCCCGGTTCGAGGTCCCGCTCAAGGACGACACGAAGCCGCTGAGCTTCATCGTCCACCTCCCGGGCCGCGACGACGTGCCGACGGGGCGGGAGCCCGGCGGCGACCGGTCGTTCATCCCGGCCACCTCGCCCGAGGTGTGGCTCAAGCAGGGCGATCCGACGATCTACACCACCCGCCCGCCGGACTTCTGAGCCGCGGCCCGCGCCGCCCGCCCATGGGCGCGGCCGGGCTCGAACCGGCGACCCCCACGGTGTAAGCGTGGTGCTCTGACCAACTGAGCTACGCGCCCCTCGCGCCGAAGCGTAGATGGTGCGGGCGCCCTCGACGGGCGGTCAGCCGAAGAAGACCTCGGCGGTCTCGAACAGCGCCGGGTCGAGCAGCTTCGGGGCCGCGAGCGCCTCGTCGAGCGGCGCGAGGACGATCTCCGTCCCCCGCAGCGCGGTCATGACGCCGTAGGTGCCGCCGGTCACCGCGTCGACCGCGGCCACCCCGAATCGGGTCCCGAGCACGCGGTCGTAGGCCAGCGGGGTCCCGCCCCGCTGCACGTGGCCGAGGATCGTCATCCGCGACTCGAAGCCGGTGCGCCGCTCGATCTCGCGCTCGAGCTCGAGCGCGATGCCGCCCAGCCGCGCGTGGCCGAAGGCGTCCGTCGCCACCTCGCCGGCGCCCGCCCCGGTCCCGCTGACCGCGCCGTCGCGCGCCACCGCCCCCTCGGCGACGACCACGATGGAGAACGTCCGCCCGTTGCGGTGGCGCCGCTGGATCCGTTCGCAGACCTCGGAGACGTCGAAGGGCCGCTCGGGGACCAGGACGACGTCGGCGCCGCCCGCGATCCCGGAGTAGGCGGCGATCCACCCCGCGTGGCGCCCCATCACCTCGACGACGATCACCCGGTTGTGCGACTCGGCCGTCGTGTGCAGGCGGTCGATCGCGTCCGTGGCGATCTGCACCGCGGTCTGGAAGCCGAAGGTGAAGTCCGTGCCCGCCAGGTCGTTGTCGATCGTCTTGGGGACGCCGACCACCGGCACCCCCTCGTCGGCGAGCCGCTTGGCGACGCCGAGGGTGTCCTCGCCGCCGATCGGGATCAGCGCGTCGATCCCGTCGCGCTCGAGCGTGGCGCGCACGCCCGGCGTTCCCGGGCCGCCGGCCTTGAAGGGGTTCGTCCGCGAGGTGCCGAGGATCGTCCCGCCCCGGTGCAGGATGCCCGAGGTCGACCGCTGGTCGAGCACCATCGACTCCCCCGCCAGCACCCCGGCCCAGCCGTAGCGGTAGCCCACGAGCTCGTGCCCGTGGACGTTGATCCCCTTGCGGACCACCGCACGGATCACCGCGTTGAGTCCGGGGCAGTCCCCGCCGCCGGTGAGCAGTCCGATGCGCGCCATGCGGCGGAGAGTACGCACCCGCCGCGCCGCGCGTCCTACACTTCCCCGGCGGTCCGCACGGGGGCGTAGCTCAGTTGGTTAGAGCGCCGGCCTGTCACGCCGGAGGTCGCGGGTTCGAGTCCCGTCGCTCCCGCTCCTAGAACGTCGGATGCGCCAGTCTGAGTCACCCCCGAAGGACGGTTCCGGCGGACACCGACCGTTGTCTCCCCGTGGACCCGTGGCAACTCGCGAGCCGACTGGTCAGCGACCTCGGAGACGCGCGAGCGACGGGCGCGCCTGTCCAGTGCTCGCGTCGATCACCTCGCGGGAGCCGACGGGCTGGCGCAGGTCGAGGTCGGTGTGCAGCGACTGGAAGCCGCCGATGAGCGTTCTGGGCCCTACGGGTACGAGCTTCGTCAGCGAGACCTCGATGCGGTCTGTCGACTCCTCGACCGCAGCGGACCCGAACCGCGCGCCGTTGTGGTCGAGGCCGAAGAAGATCCGGAGCCGACAGTCCTCGCTCGTCCACGACCCGAAGGGGTGTGGCGCCTCCCGTCGTGCAGAGGGCCCGAGCCACCTGACGCGGACCGCCGGTCCGTAGCGCGAAGCGATGAGCTCCCTCGCCGGCGCCTCGGAGGTGCCGCCGACGATCTTCACTGCGACAACGCCCTCGATGGGATCCGGAGAGATGACGATCCACTGGAAGCCGGCCTCCCGGAGGGCACGGTCCTCGCGGATGCGAGTCGCCACGGCCTTGAGCTCGTCCCGGGTCCTGACGCGCGACTCGACCGTCGCCCGGCCGGCGCTCAGCTTCGCCACGGCGTCGGCGTGCCCGGCGGGGTCGCCGACGATGCCGACGAAGAGCGTCCTTCGGCCGTCGCGCCACCCCAAGCGCTGGCCGCCGTCGATCCCGGGGTGACCGCGCAGGTACTCGTCGACGGCGACGAGCACCTTGTCGGGCACGGCGTCCGCCGCCTCCTCAGGGGTGTAGAAGAGGCCGGGCAGCGCGTACCCCGGATCCAGGATCGCCTCGGCGACCCGGTGGAGCGTCGGCTCGTCGACGGGCAATCCACCTTCAGCGAGCCGTGCGCGCCGGGCCTGCTCGATGGCGGCTTCCCGGGTCGGCGGAGGCCACCAGTCCTCGGCCGCGTCGACCGCCGGGGGCACGTACGCCTCCGGCTCCTCCTGTGGTGACGGCGCTTCCACGCGCACATCGTGCAGGACGCCGTCGGTTTGCCCGCCTTCCGGCGCTCGGTTTAGCGTGAACGCGTGAAGCGGGCCGTCGAGCTGAGCGACGCGACGGAGGCACCCGTGCCCGTCGACGTCGAGCTGCTCGGCGGTCTGCGCGTGCGGCTCGACGGCCGGTGCGTCACCGGTGCGGACTGGCCGCGCCGCGCGCAGGAGCTCGTGGCGCTGCTGGCGCTCGCCCCGGACCGGCGGCTCGCGCGCGACCGCGTGCTCGAGCACCCCTGGCCGCACCTCGACGGCCGCGCCGGAGCGGCGAACCTGCGC
>CALMNS010000118.1 GCA_937871635.1 uncultured Solirubrobacter sp. | reverse complement strand
CGCCGAGGTCGTCGGCACCGAGGGCGTCTTCGCCGCGCTCGTCGGCCTCGCGGCCGTGCTCGCCGGCCTCACCCTGCGCGAGCCGGCCCTGCCGCCCGCCTTCCCGGTCGAGCCCGGCGACCTGCGCCGCATCGCCACCGACCGGCGCGTCTACGGCGGGATGTGGCTGATCGCCTTCCCGGGGCTCGCCTTCGGCGTCATCAACGTCCTCGGGCCGCTGCGCTTCGACGAGCTCGGGGTCGGGGTCGGGGCGATCGCGGCCGTCTTCCTGATCGCCGCGGGTGCCGAGGCCGCCATCAGCCCGCTCGCCGGGAGGCTCTCCGATCGCCACGGGCCGATGGCGCCGATGCGGTTCGGGCTGGCGGCCGCCATGCTGCTCCTCGCCGCCCTCACCCTTCCCGACGAGGCCCTCCTCCTCGCCGCCGGGATCGTGCTCATCGGGCCGACCCTGGGCACCCTCTGGGCGCCGGCGCTCTCGCTCGTCTCCGACGTCCTCGAGTCCCGCTCGCTCGACCCGGCGCTCGGCTACGGGCTGTCGAACCTCTCCTGGGCCGCGGGGGCCGCGTTGGGGGCGTCGGGCGGGGCGTCGCTGGCCGACGCGACGACGGACGCCGTGCCCTACCTCGTCGTCGCGTCGCTGGCCGCGCTCACGCTGGCGGCGGCCCTGCGCGGGCGCGACCGGGCACTCGTGCGCACGTCGACAGCGCATTGAGGAAAGGCAACGGGGGTGCGGCGGAGCCGAACGTCCATCCACCGTCGCTCAGGCCCGCGTGGATGGACGTTCGACCGCTCGGACGGTCGGGCGGTTCACCCTGCCTCTCCACCCAGCCGCCGTTGACGTTCGCGCGGCGCCGCGTCAGCGCTCCGCCGCCGGGCAGGCGATCCGGTAGTCGCACATCGAGCACGCGCTCCAGGACGGGGTGGGCTCGAACCCCTGGCCCTGGATGCCGTCGGCGACCTCGTGGACCGTCGCCTCGATCCACTCGCGGTCCGACGCGTCGCGCTCGACGGGGACCTTCTCGTCGTCGAGCACGTAGTAGTAGGCCTGCTGGGCGGCGTCGAGCTGCCACGCCTCGCGCGCGCCTACCGCGTAGAGGGAGAGCTGGACGTCCGACGCGAGCTGGGCGGCGGACTTGGGCCGGCCCGTCTTGTAGTCGATGAGCTCGTAGCCGCCGCCGGGCAGCCGGTCGACGCGGTCCACGCGCCCGCGCAGGAGGTGCGCGCCGACCCGGAAGGCGAACGACTTCTCGAACCAGACGGGCTCGGCGGTCTCGGCCTGGAAGCGCTCGTGGTAGCGGATCAGCGCGCGGGTGGCCTTGCCGCGCAGCTGCTTCTCCTCCTCGGAGTCCCCGAACCCGCCGCGCCGCCAGGCCGCCTCCAGCAGCCCCATCATCTCCGAGAGGGGCGCCGAAGCCCCGGGCGTGGCGTGGAAGCGCTCGAGCACCTGGTGGACGAGGATCCCGAAGCGCTGGTTGAGCGTGGGCTCCTGCGGGATGCGGAAGACCCGGGCGAACTTGTACTTCAGCGGACAGGTCCGGTAGGTGTCGATGTCCGAGGCCGAGAGCATCAGCCCGTCGCCGCGCCGGGGCAGGAAGCCCTCCAGCGAGGGCTCGGTGCGGGCGGCGACCGCCCGGGCGCGCAGCTTCTCGTCGCGCTCGGCGTCGAGCAGGTACTCGTCCAGCGCGCTGGTCTCGAGGATCTCCCGCTGCTCGCCGGTGGCCGCCTGCAGGAGCGCGGCGTTGACCAGGGGCAGCGCGTCGGCCACCGCCTGCCCGTCGCGGGCGCGCTCGAGCAGCGAAGCGAGCTTGATCAGCTCGAGGTAGCGCACCACGGCGTGCGAGACGTCGAGGTCGGTGTCGAAGCGCAGCTCGCCCAGGCGCCCGCCGACCTGGGAGACGGTGGTCAGGAGCTCGTCGCGCAGCAGGCGGAAGGTCGACTGGAGCGTCTCCGCCGGGCCGAAGAGCTCCTCCCCGCGCTCCTCCCACTCGCCGCCGGCCTCCTCGCGCAGCGCCTCGGCGAACGGGGAGGGATGCTGGGCGCTGCCGCGCTCGGTCTGCTCCGGGTAGGCGAGCGTCAGCCGGCGGCGCGCGCGGGTCGTCGCCACGCCGAAGAGCCGCCGCATCTCGGCGACGTGGACGGCCTTCGAGTCCTCGGGGACGGTCTCGCGCAGGAGCGCGTCGGGGATCGGGTCGGTGGAGCGCCGCCGCGGCCCCGGCATCCGCGAGGCGATCAGGCCGAGCACGTAGACGTGGTCGAACTCGAGGCCCTTGGCGTCGCTCATCGACATGATCCGCACCCCGCGCGGCCCGTCGCCGGCGACCGCCTCCTCCTCGCGCAGCCCGGCCTCGGCGACCGCGGCGATCGAGCGGGCGAACTCGCGGGCGGTGGCCTGGGGCGAGCGGCGCACGTAGGCCGCGGCGAGCTCGCCGAACTTCGCGAGGTTGACCAGCCGCTCGACGACCTCGGTCGAGGCGGCGAACAGCAGCTGGCGCCGCAGGCCGAGCCGCTCGATCAGCCGGTGGACGTAGAGGTCCGGGCGGGTGGAGTCCAGCGCGGCGGCCGCGGCGCGGTGGTGCTTGAGGAAGACGCTGATGCGCTCGCGCGCCTCGGGCGGGACCTGCGGGGACTCGAGCGCCGCCGAGAGGGCGGCGACCATGTCGAGCTTGCGCCGGCGCGCGATCTGGGTGCAGCGCGCGATGTCGATCGACCGGAGCTCCACGGGGGGCCGCGCGAGTGCCCGGACGACGGCGGCTGCGTCGCCCGGATCGGCCAGCAGCCGCAGCCAGGCGAGCAGGTCGCGGACCTCGGCCCGCTGGAAGAAGGCGGCGGCGCCCGTGATCGCGTGGGGCACCGCGCGCTCCTCGAGGGCCACCGCCACGGCCTGCCCCTCGTGCTTGACCGAGCGCACGAGGACGCAGACCGACTCGGGCGCCACCCGGCCGCGGCCGGGGGCCTCGTCACCGCTCGGCTCGTCGCGGGCGACGAGCCGCTCCACCTCGGCGGCGACGGACTGCGCCTGGGCGCGCTCGTTCGCGCAGCGCCAGAAGGCGAGCCGCTCCGGCGCCCGGAAGGAGCCGTCGAGCTCCACCTCGAGCGCGCCGGGCCACTCCGTGCGGAAGTCGTCGACCGCCTTGTGCGCGGCCCCGCGGAAGCGGTGGATGGCCTGGGCGGGATCGCCCGTCGCCCACAGGCCCGACCCGCCCGCCCGGCCGCCGGCCAGCATCCGCAGGAGCAGGCCCTGGGCGAAGCTCGTGTCCTGCAGCTCGTCGACGAGGATGTGGGGGAAGCGCCCGGCCGCCCGCGCGCGGGCCTCCGGGCGCTCGCGTAGCAGCCGGAACGCGTGCAGGACGAGGTCGCCCGTGTCGATCGCGCCCGCCTCGTCGAGCATCCGGTCGTGGGCGGCGTAGAGCTCGGCGAACTCGCGCTCGCGGACCGCGTCGACCCCCGGGTCGCCGCTCGGCGGCGCCGGGAGGCCGCCCGCCCAGGCCGCGTAGTCGCGGCAGGTGACGAGCTCCTCCTTGAGGCGGTCGATCCGGGCGACCACCGCCCCGAGCGTCGCCCCCGGGTTGCCGCGCAGGTCGTGGCGGGCGAGGGCGAGCTCGTCGATGCGCTCGAGGAGCATGGCGACGCGGTCCGCCGCCGAGACGGGCGCCACGAAGGGGTCGACCCCCGCGCCGCCCTCGTCGCGCAGGAGCCGCCCGCAGAGCCCGGCGAAGGTCGTGACCACGAGCTCCTCGT
Organism: uncultured Solirubrobacter sp.; assembly: GCA_937871635.1. Taxonomy (GTDB): domain Bacteria; phylum Actinomycetota; class Thermoleophilia; order Solirubrobacterales; family Solirubrobacteraceae; genus JACCYI01. Next base: position 1,143 of record CALMNS010000118.1, on the reverse strand, counting down.
AGGGGCGGGCGATCCGGTCCTCGAGCGCCTCGCGCAGCGCGTCGGCCTGCGCAGGGGCGTGGGTGAGGACGAGCAGGCCCTCCGGCGCGCTCCCGCCCGCGACGAGATGGGCGAAGCGCTCGATCAGCGCGGTCGTCTTGCCGGAGCCCGCGCCGCCCAGGACGAGCACCGGACCGCGGGGGCTCTCTACAGCCTGGCGCTGCGCCGGGGTGAGCTCCACGAACACCCACGTAGAGTACGGAGCGGATGACCGCCGACTGGCTCGAACCGTGCCGTCGCTCGGCGGAGGCGCTGAGGATGATCCTGCGCGAGGCGCCGTCCACCGCCGAGCGGGTGCGCGAGACGGGGACGCGCGGCGAGGGGGGCGACGACACGCTGCTCATCGACGCCGCCGCCGAGGCCGCCGTCTTCGCCGAGCTCGACACGATGCACCGGGCCGGGGCCCGCTTCCGGGCGGTCTCCGAGGAGCGCGGGGCCGTCGACTTCGGCTACGACCCCGCCGCGCCGCTGCTCGTGGTCATCGACCCGATCGACGGCTCGCTCAACGCCAAGCGCGGGCTCCCGCACCACTCGATCTCCATCGCGGTCGCCGACGGGCCGACCATGGCCGACGTCGCCTTCGCCTTCGTCCACGACTTCGGGCCGGACGAGGAGTGGGTCGCCCGCCGCGGGGAGGGGGCCGAGCTCGACGGCGTCGCGCTCGCGACGGCGCCCGGCGAGCGGCGCACCGCGACCGGGCTGCTCGAGCTCGTCGGGCTCGAGTCCGCCGATCCGCGCTGGATCCAGGAGGCGGCGCCCGCGCTGCTCGACGTCGCCCACCGGGTCCGGGCGCTCGGCACCATCGCGGTCTCCCTCTGCCAGGTGGCCGCCGCACGCCTGGACGGCATGAGCACGATCAAGGGCTGCCGCTCGATCGACGCGGCCGCCGCGCAGCTCGTCGTTCGCGAGGCGGGCGGCCTGGTGGCCTTCCCGGGCTTCGGCGAGGACGCCGAGGAGAGCCTCGCGGCCACGCCGCTCGAGGACCTGAGCCCCCGCTCGGCGCTCGTCGCCGCCCGCACGGAGCGAGGCCTCGCCGACGTCGGGCGGATCCCCCGCATGATCGTCCCAGCCGGGGCCGGGGGGCGCCCATGATCGACTGGCGCC
>CALMNS010000117.1 GCA_937871635.1 uncultured Solirubrobacter sp. | reverse complement strand
GCGAGGAGGAGGTCGAGCTTCTCGGTGAACAGCTCGTCGTAGTCGTCGAGGTCGAGGCCGAAGAGCGGGAAGGACTCGATGAACGAGCCGCGCCCGGCCATGATCTCGGCCCGCCCGTCCGACAGGCCGTCGAGGGTGGCGAAGTCCTGGAAGACGCGGACCGGATCGGCCGAGGAGAGGACGGTCACCGCGCTCGACAGGCGAATCCGCTCCGTCCGGGCCGCGGCGGCGGCGAGGACGACGGCGGGCGCCGAGGCGGCGAAGTCGGGGCGGTGGTGCTCGCCGACCGCGTAGACGTCGAGGCCGACCTCGTCGGCGCGCACCGCCTCGTCGACGACCTCGCGCAGGCGCGCGGGGGCCGAGGGGCGCTCGCCCGTGGCGGGGTCGGGGGTCAGCTCGGCGAAGGTAGAGATGCCTACTTCCATACCGACATCCTAGCGCACGTAGTTGCACATGCAATCATCAACTGGGCCGGACCCGGAACGTCGGTGTACGGGGACCACACCGCGCGGTGATCGCTCGTCACACCGCCGGCTCAGCCCTCCCGCGGGGCGAAGAGCTGGAAGATCATCCCCGCCGCGGTCTCCGGGACCGTGTAGGTCGAGAGGTTGGGGCCGGTGACCACGGGCTCGTCGTGCTTGAAGCGCACGCCCTGCTCGCCCAGCTCCCGGATCGCCGCGTCGAGCGAGCCGACCCGCAGCGCGATGTGCTCGACCTTGGCGAGCTGCCCGCCCAGCTCGCGCTCGGCCACCGTCGGGTCGTTGGGCTGGAAGATCTCGATCATCACCGGCCCGGCGCGGTAGAAGCGGGCGCGGACGTCGAGCGAGGGGACGTCGGCCTCGCGGTCGAGCTCGAGGCCGAAGGTGCCGGCGAGGAACGCGCCGGCGGCCTCGAGGTCGGCGACCATCACGCCGACGTGGTCGAGCTCCTGGATCTGCGTCATGGCGCGGACGCTATCCGCCGGCGCACCTCCCGGCAGCCAGGGCGACCTCGGCCCGCTCGAGCACCCGGGCGACGGTCAGGCGGTCCGCGCAGCGATGGTCGATCGGGCAGGTCAGGTGCGGGCAGGGGTTGCACTCCACCTGGGTGCGGGCCACTGCGTGGCGGGGGGCGTCGTAGCTCCAGCGGACGGGATCCCCGGACAGGAAGAGGGTGACGCTCGGCGTCCCGACCGCGGCCGCGAGGTGAGCCGAGCCCGTGTCGTTGGCGACCAGCAGCGCGGCGTCGCGCAGCAGCGCGGCGTAGCCGCCGAGCCCCGTCCGGCCGCAGAGGTCGACGGCCGGCGCCCGCATCGCGCCGGCCACGGTCGCCGTCGCCGCCTCCTCGCCCGGGACGCCGGAGAGCGCCACCGTGAACCCACGGGCGGCGAGGGCGTCGCCGACCGTGGCGAAGCGCTCGAGCGGCCAGCGGCGGCTCGGGGAGGTGGCCCCCGGGTGAAGGAGCGCGTAGGGCGGCGCGACGCCGAGGGCGGCGGCCTCCGCCTCGTCCGCGGGACCGATCGGCACCGTGAGCGCCTCGCCGGCCGCCGGGGCGCCCAGGTGCTCGACCAGGCGGAGGTGGCGGCGGACCTCGTGGACGTGCTGCGGATACGGGAGGTGGGTCCCCAGGTCGGGCGCCGCGGGCAGGGAGCCCGGGACGAAGAACCCGCCCGTCCTGCGCGCCCCGACCGCCTCGGTCAGCCCGCTGGCCGCCGGGTTCGCCCCGTAGGCCTGGAGGGCCAGGTCGAAGCGCTCCGCGCGGACGGAGGCGAGGAAGCCGGGCAGCGCCGCACCCTCGACGGGGCGCTCAGGGATCCCGGGCCAGCCCGGGAGGGCGAGCCGCTCGATCCCCTCGGGATGCAGCCGCTCGAGGACCGGGTGGACCTCCGGGTAGGTGAGGATCGCGATCCGCGCGCCCGGCAGCCGAGCGCGCAGGGCCCGGACGGCGGGGCCGGAGCAGAGCAGGTCGCCGAGGCCGACCCGGGCGCGGACGAGGAGCACCGAATCGGGCTCCTCGAGATCGAGATGGGCGCCCACGGAAGGCCGCCCGTACCCGCTGGGTGCACCCGCGCCACCTGGTCTCCCGGCGATTGGCGGGTCGCGCGGCGCGGGTAACCGCCGCCGCGGACATGCCGCCCCCGCGCCACATCCTCCGCGTCACGTCCGTCTTCGAGCCGCCCGACGCCGTCCTGCACGGCGGGCCCGCCGCCGTGCGCTACGACCCGATCGGCGGGATGCAGAACCACACGGCGCAGCTCGCGCGCGCCCTCGACGCCCGCGGCCTGCGCCAGACCGTGGTCACC
>CALMNS010000116.1 GCA_937871635.1 uncultured Solirubrobacter sp. | reverse complement strand
GCCCGCCGTCCTAGGCTCACCACCGGAGGTGAGCCACGGCGACGCGGAGGCCGCGCTCGCGGCCGCGCCCGTGTCCGTCGACGGGCGCTACCGCACCCCGCGGCACAGCCACGCGGCGATCGAGCCGCACGCGCTCACCACGGCATGGGGCGATGACGGGTCGCTCGTGCTTCACACGTGCAGTCAGATGCTCGGCGGCACCAAGCTCAACTTGTCGGAAGTGTTCGGGCTCAAGGAGGACAAGATCCGCGTCCTGTCCCCGTTCGTGGGCGGCGGGTTCGGCGGCAAGACGCTCTGGAGCCACGAGCTTATCGCCGTCGCCGCGGCGAGGCTGGCCGGACGGCCCGTGCGGCTCGCCCTGAGCCGCGAGGACGTGTTCCACGTGACGGGCTTCCGCACGCTGACCGAGCAGCGGATGGCGTTGGGCGCACGCGAGGACGGCAAGCTTGTTGCGCTGATCCACACGGGCGAGACCGCCTCGGTGTATCACAGCGAGTTCCCCGAGCAGATCAGCTTTCCCGCGCGTCACATGTACGCGGCGGAGACCCTGCTGGTGGGTCAGAAGAAGGTCGACCTTGACACTATCGCCAACACATCGATGCGGGCGCCGGGCGAGTCCGTCGGGACGTTCGCGATCGAGAGCGCGATGGACGAGCTGGCGGAGAGACTGGGCATGGATCCGGTCGAGCTCCGCATCGTCAACGAGCCGGACAAGGACCCGGAGTCCGGCCATCCCTTCTCGTCGCGCCACACGGTCGAGGCGTGGAGGATGGGGGCGGAGGCGTTCGGCTGGGATCGGCGGAGCGCGTCGCCGCGCTCGCGGCGCGAGGGCGATTGGCTGATCGGCACGGGCTGCGCCGGCGGCACCTACCCCTACTACCAGATGCCGGGCGGCGTCGCGCGCATTCGACTGTTCGCCGACGGCCGAGCGGTGGCGCAGATGGCCGCGCACGAGATGGGCATGGGCACGGCGACGGTGCAGGCGCAGCACGCCGCCGCGCGGCTCGGCCTGCCGTTCGAGGACGTCACCTTCGAATATGGCGACAGCGACCTGCCCGCCGGCACTATGGCCGGCGGCTCGTCTCAGACCGTGACGATCATCGCGACCGTGACGGCGGCGGCCGACGAGCTGTTCAAGGACCTGATCCGCCTCGCGGGCAACGACTCACCGCTTGCGGGCCTGAAGGCCGAGGAGGTCGAGGCGGACGGCGGCGGTCTTCGCAGCCTCCAGGATCCGGCCCGCTTCGAGACCTACGCGTCCATCCTGGCCCGCGCGGGCCGCGACATGGTCGAGGCGGAAGGCAAGTCGCCCATGCCGATCGCGATGATGAAGTACTCGATGCATTCCTTCTCCGCGATCTTCTGCGAAGTCCGGGTCAACGCGGTGACCGGCGAGACGCGCGTGTCGCGGCTGCTGGGATCGTTCGACTGCGGCCGCATCCTCAACGCCAAGACCGCCTCCAGCCAGTTCCGCGGCGGCATGATCATGGGCCTGGGGCTCGCGCTCACCGAGGAGATGCTGTTCGACACGCGTTCCGGCCGGGTCATGAACCCGTCCATGGCCGAATACCACGTGCCCGTGCACCTCGACGTGCCCGCGATTGACGTGATCTGGACCGACATCCCCGATCCCCACACCCCGCTCGGCGCGCGCGGCGTGGGCGAGATCGGCATCACGGGCGTCGGCGCGGCGGTGGCGAACGCGGTCTACAATGCATGCGGCGTGCGCGTCCGCGATCTGCCCGTCACGCTCGACAAGGTGCTCGCGGGCCTCGCGTCCACCGCTTCGGACTGACCGTCTCCGCGCCGGTAGGCGGCACTTCCACCTGCCCGACCGCACGATCCTGAAAGACTACTCCATGGACCTCACATCATTCCGCACGCTCGGCCGATCGGGGCTGGTCGTCAGCCCTTTCGCGCTGGGCACGATGACGTTCGGCGCGGGCCGCTGGGGCGCGGAGGAGG
>CALMNS010000115.1 GCA_937871635.1 uncultured Solirubrobacter sp. | reverse complement strand
CGTGGGGATCGGGATCACCGGGGTGGCCGGCCCGGGGGGCGGGTCGGACGAGAAGCCGGTGGGAACGGTCTGCCTGTCGGTCGCGCTGGCCGGGACCCCGGGGGCGCGGATCGACCGCACCGTCTACCTGCCCGGCGACCGCGAGACGGTCCGCGAGCGCTCCACCACCGCGGTGATGCACCTGCTCCGGCGGCTGCTGCGGGGCGAGGCGGGCTGAGCGGGCGGGGGTGGCGGCGCCACGCCGCCAGCCTCAGCCAGGCCGCGGGTGACGAACGTGGCATAGTCGTGGCATGAACCGCACACGTTTGAGCACGACGGTGGACGCCGGCCTGCTCGACGGTGCCCGGCGCCTCCGCGCCGGGACCACCGACGCTGCGCTCATCGATGAAGCCCTGCAGGCGCTGCTCGCCCGCGATCGCGCCGCCGAGCTCGACGCGAGCTATGCCGCCTACGACGAGCACCCGCTCGACCAGCCGGACGAGTGGGGTGATCTCGCGTCGTTCCGGCGAGCCGCCGCCGCCTCGTGAGCCCAGTCCCGGCTCGAGGGGAGCTGTGGTGGTGCGAGCCGGCCGATATCGGCCGGCGCCCGGTCGTCGTCCTCTCCCGGGACGCGGCGATCCCCCGGCTGCGACGAGCGCTCGTGGCACCGTGCACCACGACCATCCGCTCGCTTCCGAGCGAAGTCGTCCTGGATCCGGCCGAGGACCCGATCCCGCGGCGCTCGGCGATCAACCTGGATGCGGTGGAGAGCGTGTCCGTCGGCGTGCTCGTAGGCCGGCTCGGCCGGCTGGCCGATGTGCGCATGCGCGAGGTCTGCGCCGCTCTGGCCGTCGCGGTCGACTGCTGAGCACCGTCGTCCAGGAGACGGTTCACCTCGATCAGAAGCCGGCTCGACCACCCTCGTGGGTCGTCCTGATCGGCGACCCCCGGCCTCGGCGGGTCGGCTGTTGCGGGACCGGGGCGAAGACGCGCGTCAATCGTGACATCCGCGCGTTGATCGGTCACGACGGGCTCTGACAGGCTGCCGTTCCATCCGACGCCCGCCCTAGCGTGCCGTTCGGAACCCCAGTCGAACAGCCCCGCCGGGGGTCGAGGAGCGAAAAGCCGCCATGAGCAGCGTCTCAGACCAGAAGGACCTCAAGGAATCCAAGGCGCGTGACGTCGCGCTGAGCGGCGCCCTCACCCAGATCGAGCGCCAGTTCGGCAAGGGCACGGTCATGCGGATGGGGGACGAGGGCGCCCAGGTGAAGGTGGACGCGATCCCCACGGGCGCCCTGTCGCTCGACCTCGCGCTCGGCATCGGCGGCATGCCGCGGGGGCGGATCGTCGAGGTCTACGGCCCGGAGTCCTCGGGCAAGACGACGCTCGTCTACCACGTGCTCGCCCAGGCCCAGGCGCTGGGGGGCGTCTGCGCGTTCATCGACGCCGAGCACGCGATGGACCCGCTGTACGCCCAGCGCATCGGGGTCAACATCGACGAGCTGCTCGTCTCCCAGCCCGACTACGGCGAGCAGGCGCTCGAGATCGCCGACATGCTCGTGCGCTCGGGCGCCGTGGACGTCGTGGCGGTGGACTCGGTGGCGGCGCTGACCCCCCGGGCCGAGCTCGAGGGGCAGATGGGCGACCAGACGGTCGGCCTGCAGGCCCGGATGATGTCCCAGGCCATGCGCAAGCTGGCCGGCAACCTGAACCGGACGCAGACCCTCTGCCTGTTCGTCAATCAGATCCGCGAGAAGGTCGGAGTGATGTTCGGCTCGCCCGAGACTCAACCGGGTGGTCGCGCGCTGAAGTTCTACTCCTCCCAGCGGCTGGACATCCGCCGGATCGAGACGCTCAAGGACGGCACGGAGGCGGTCGGCAACCGCGTGCGGGTCAAGGTCGTCAAGAACAAGGTGGCCGCGCCGTTCCGCCAGGCCGAGTTCGACATCGAGTTCGGGAAGGGCATCTCCACCGCGGGCTGCATCCTGGACCTCGGGATCGAGCACAACATCGTCTCGAAGTCCGGGTCGTTCTTCTCCTACGACGACGAGCGGCTGGGCCAAGGGCGCAACAACGCCAAGGTCTTCCTGGACGAGCATCCGGAGACCGCCAAGGAGATCGAGTCCAAGGTCTACACGGCGCTCGGCCTCGGGCAGGACCTCGTCAAGCCGATCGACCGCGACGACGAGGCCAAGATCGCCGACGAGCCGGTCGTCTCCGGCCAGGCGGCCGCGTCCGACCAGGCGGCCTAGCGGCCCGGGCTCGCGGGACGCGGAGGAGCCGATGCGAGGTCCGCGCACGGAAGCGCCCGCCGGAGCGCGGCGCCTCGATCCGGAGGCCCGCCTCCAGCACGCCCGCGACGTGGCGTGGCGGTCGCTCAACCGGCGTGACCGGACGGAGGCCGAGCTGCGGCGCACCCTCGCCGACAAGCGGGTCGAGCCGGCGCTGATCGACCGGGTGCTCGAGGAGCTGCGCGCGGGTGCCTACGTCGACGACGCCCGCTACGCCCAGCGCTTCGCCGAGGATCGCCGGCGGCTGGACGCCTGGGGCGGCGATCGCATCGAGCGGCGGCTGCGGGCCCTCGGGGTGGCGGCCGAGCACATCGAGGCGGCGCTCGCCGAACAGGACGGGGAGGAGGAGCTCGAGGCGGCGCTCGCCCTGCTCGAACGACGCTTCCCGCGGCCCGCCGAGGGCGACTGGCCCGCCTCCCCGCGCGAGCGCGACCGGGCGCTCGGGATGCTCGTGCGCAAGGGGTATGAGCCCGAGCTCGCCTACGACGCGCTGCGCCGCCACGCCGGCGTGGCGCGCGAGCTCGACTGATCCGGCAAGGACCCTCTCGCGACGGCCGAGTGGATTGCGCGCCGACGCGCGCGGTACTAGGATCCGCCGAAGCGACCGAACGGCCCGCCGGGCCGCATGAAACTCCAGCAAACGACGCTTCCGAACGACACTTGACCACTCGAGGACCGACCCTGAGACCCTGACCCTCGAAGACAGCGGCGCGTCCTGCGCCGCCCGGATGCTGGGGGCTCGTGCACGCCCGTGCACGGCCGCTTTGCCGCTCGCCAACTCGGATGACTGAGTGGGTTCGCGCTCCCGTTCGGGAGCACGACCCAGGGGGAGGGGAACGATGATGATCTTGATTGCGGCGATCGTGCTGGCGGCGGGGCTGCTGGGCGCCGCCGCGCTGCTCAGCCGACGTGCGCCGGCGG
>CALMNS010000114.1 GCA_937871635.1 uncultured Solirubrobacter sp. | reverse complement strand
GCCCAGCGCCGGTCGAACGTGGCGCTCTGCAGGCGGCGCGCCCCAATCCCCGTCGCCGCCGCGGCGGCCACCGCCACCGCGAGCGCACGACCGACGTCGGCGTCGGTGATCGCCAGCAGGGAGCCGAAGAGGACCGCCTCGACCGGCGTCGCGACCGCGAAGGCACCGGTGAGCAGCACCGCGCCGACCGCCATCGCGGTCGACAGCGCGAGCCCGGTGACCGCGCCGCCGCGGACCCGCTCGTCACGCTCGAGGCCGACGACCGTCGCGGTGAGCAGCCCGGCCGCGGCCGCCGCCCCCACGAACGGCCCGATCACCGGGACGCCGAGGCCGACGACGACGCCGGGGAAGGTCCCGACCCCCACGGCATGGCTGAAGAAGGCGAGCGCGCGCAGGACGACCCAGGTCCCGACGAGACCCAGCGGCACCGCGAGCACCAGGCCGGCGAGCAGAGCGCGCTGCATGAACGGTGGGTCGAACGCGTCCAGCACCCCGGGCACGATAGTGAGAACCAGTCGCGGAAGCCGGAGAAGCACGAGGTCCCGCGGTGTCTTAGGCCACCCTAATGCCGACCGCCGGATCCTGATACGGTCGCTCGAATGGCCTTAGGGCACCCTAACTCTCGAGGTCGAGCTCGCGCGCAGCAGCGTCCCTTTCCGCTCCGGACCGGGATCGCCACCGTGCGCGCCGTCGAGCGCCTGACGCCCCGCATGGCGCGGATCAGGTTCGGCGGCGAGGCGCTCGCCGGGTTCCCCGACGAGGAGCCGGGCGAGATCCTCACGCTGATCTGGCCGGCGGAGGGCGCCGACGAGCCCGTGCTCCCGCGCAACGGCTGGCGCTTCGCGCCCGGGACGCCGGAGCAGCACTGGCGCAACTACACGATCCGCGACTACGCCGACGGCGCCGACCCGACGCTGACGATCGACTTCGTCCTGCACGGCGATCACGGCACGGCGTCGGCCTGGGCGACGCGCGCACGGGCGGGCGCCACGGTGGGGTTCGCCGGTCCGCGCATCCACTTCTACGCCGAGCCCGACGCCGACTGGACGCTGCTGTGCGGCGACGAGACCGCGCTGCCCTCGATCGGCGCGACGCTCGAGCGCCTGCCCGCCGGCCATCGCGTCGTCGCCTTCGTCGAGGTGGCCGACGCGGGGGAGCGCCTGGCGCTCGCGACCCGCTGCGACCTCGAGCTCACTTGGATCCACCGTGACGGCGAGCCCGCCGGGCGCTGCCGCCGCCTGCACGACGCGGTGACCGCCGCCACGCTGCCGGCGGGCCGGCCGAAGGTCTGGATCGCCGGCGAGTCCCTCGCCGTCCGCGACCTGCGCGAGCACCTGCGCGACGAGCGCGGCCTGCCGATCGGCCTCCTGCAGGCGATCGGCTACTGGAAGCACCGCACCACGCCGCGCGACATCGAATGAGGAGAACGCCCATGCGACACCGCATCATCCGCGCCACCCTGGCCTGCGCCACGGCGCTGGCGCTCGCCGCGTGCGGCGAGGACTCGGACACCCGAAAGACCGGGAGCGCCAGGAACGCCGGGAAGGGCTTCCCGGTCGAGATCCGGCACAAGTACGGGACCACGGCGATCGCGTCCGATCCGAAGCGGATCGTGACCGTCGGCTACAACGACCACGAGTTCGTGCTCGCGCTCGGCCGCGAGCCCGTCGGCATCCGCGACTGGGTCGGCGTCGGACCCGTCACCGATGTCCCGTGGGCGAAGGACCGGATCGCCGCGATGAAGGCCGAGCCCGCGCTGCTGCCGCGCACCGAGCTCAACGTCGAGCAGGTCGCCGGGCTGCGACCCGACCTGATCATCGGGATCTTCGGCGGCATGACCGACCGCGAGTACGAGACGCTGTCGCGGATCGCGCCCACCGTGGCGCCGCCGGCCGACTTCGTCGACTTCGGCGTCCCCTGGCAGCAGCAGGCGCTGATCACCGGCGAGGCCCTCGGTGACGAGACGAGGGCGCAGCGGATCGTCGAGTCGCTCGAGGGTCGGTTCCGGCGGGCCCGGGCGGAGAACCCGGAGTTCGCGGGCAAGCGCGGCCTGGTCCCCTACGCCTTCGAACCGGGCACGTTCGGCGCCTACGCGAGCGGCGACCTGCGCTCGCGCTTCATCCGCGGGCTCGGGTTCGAGATCCCGCCACGGATCGACGAGCTGGCCGGCGACGAGTTCTACGTCGAGTTCTCGTGGGAGCAGTTCCGCCTGCTCGAGCAGGACGCACTCCTGCTCTACGGCTCGCCCCGAGCCAAGCGCCGCCAGGTGGAAGCCGATCCGCTCTACCGGCGGCTGGACGCGGTCAAGGAAGGTCGAGTCGTCTATCTCGACAACGAGGACACGTTGCTGGGCGCCGTCGGCCTCTCGACCCCGTTCAGCCTGCCGTACGCGATCGACGAGGCGGTGCCGCGCCTCGCGGCCGCCGTGGACGGCGACCCCGCCACCGAGGTCGAGGAGGCGGAGTGACAGGTCAGCGAGTCCCAGCCGCCGCGCGACGGCCGAGCGGGAGGCAGAGCGGCGTCCCGCTCACCGGGTGCGGCACGACCTCGGCCTCCACCCCGTAGACCTCGCGCACCATCGCTGCGTCGACCACGTCCGCCGGCGCGCCCTGGCGGTGGATCCTCCCGTCGACCATGGCGACGATCCGGTGGGCGTACCGGCACGCCTCGTTGAGGTCGTGCAACACCATGACCACGGTGCGACCGTCGCGTTCGTTGAGCTCCTGGAGCAGGTCGAGCATCTCGATCTGATGCGCGAGGTCCAGGTAGGTGGTCGGCTCGTCGAGCAGGAGCAGCGCGGTGTCCTGGGCGAGCGCCATCGCCACCCAGGCCCGCTGGCGCTGGCCGCCCGAGAGGCCGTCCAGCGGCCGGTCGCGCAGTGCGCCGATCCCGGTGACTTGGAGCGCCCACTCGAGCTTCTCGCCGTCCTCGCGCGACCACTGCTGCAGGAACGTCTGGTGGGGATAGCGGCCCCGGGAGACCAGCGCCTCCACGGTGAGACCCTCCGGCGCCACCGGCGCCTGCGGCAGGAGACCCAGCCGCCGCGCGAGCTCGCGGGTCGGGAGCTCGGCGATCGAGCGGCCGTCGAGCAGCACCCGCCCAGCACGCGGCTTGAGCAGTCGGGCCAACCCGCGCAGCAGGGTCGACTTGCCGCAGGCGTTCGCCCCCACGATCGCGGTGACGGCGCCTTCGAGCAGCGCGAGGTCGAGGCCCCTCACCACAGGGTCGCCGTCATAGCCCAGGGTCAGGTCGACGCTCTCGAGCCCCATCTCAGGTCGTGCCTCTCGCGCGGTTGGCTCGCCGCAGCAGGAGGAGGAAGACGGGGGCGCCCAGGATGGAGGTCACGATGCCGACCGGCAGCTCGGCGGGCGCGAAGGCAATCCGGCCGGCCACGTCGGCCGCCGGCACCAGCGC
>CALMNS010000113.1 GCA_937871635.1 uncultured Solirubrobacter sp. | reverse complement strand
TCCCCGAGCCGTCCGGCGCAGAACGCGTCGGCGACGGCGGGCGGGGAGAAGCGCACCACCAGCGAGGCCTGCAGGGCCAGGGCGAGATCCTCGACCACCCGCCGCGCGACCCACTGGGGGTCGCCGTCGCCGAGCGAGGCGAGCGTCGCCGGCAGGGCGTCGAGATGGGCGTCGAGGCGGGCGTCGCCGCCGCGCCCGAGCTCGCACTCGGCCAGGAGGGCCGGCAGCCCCTCGGGCTCGCGGGCCATCGCGCGCAGGACGTCGAGCGACATGACGTTCCCCGACCCCTCCCAGATGCCGTTGAGCGGCGCGTCGCGGAACAGCCGCGCCATCGGGCCCTCCTCGACGTAGCCGTTGCCGCCGTGGCACTCGAGCGCCTCGGCGGCGTGGGCGCTCGCCCGCTTGCAGATCCAGTACTTCAGGACGGCGGTGGCGAGGCGGCGGAAGGCGGTGTCCGCCTCGTCGTAGGCGCGGGCCAGGCGCATCGCGCCGAGCGTCGCGGCCTCGGCCTCCACCGCGAGGTCGGCGAGGACGTTGACCATCAGCGGCTGGTCGACGAGCAGGGCACCGAACGCGGCCCGGCCGCGGGCGTGGTGGATCGCCTCGGCCACCCCGCGGCGCATGGAGGACGCGCTCCCGATCGCGCAGTCCAGGCGGGTCTGGGCGACCATCTCGATGATCGTGGCCACCCCGCGGCCCTCCTCCCCGAGCAGCCGGCCGCGGGCGCCGCGGAACTCGACCTCGCTCGAGGCCAGCGACCGCGACCCGAGCTTCTCCTTGAGGCGCTGGATCTCGAAGCCCGGCCCGCGCTCGACGACGAAGCACGAGAGCCCGCCCGGCGCCTGGGCGAGGACGAGGAAGACCGCGCCGGCCGGGTGCGAGCAGAACCACTTGTGCCCCACGAGCTCGTACTCGCCGCCGCCGCCACCGTCAGGGTGGGCCTCGGTCGTGTTCGCGCGCACGTCGGAGCCGCCCTGCTTCTCCGTCATGGCCATGCCGGCGAGCTGCGGGCGCCGGGCGTCGTAGACCGGGCGGGTGAGCCGCGGCTCCCACTCGGCGGCCAGCGCCGGGTCCCGGCGCAGCGCCGGGATCACCGAGTGGGTCATCGAGACGGGGCACATCACCCCGGCGTTGGGCTGCCCCCAGACGAACTCGAGCGCCGCCCGGGCGACGTGGGCCCCCGGCCCCGGATGCCGCCACGGCAGCGAGTGGATCTCGCGCTCGACGGCCCCGCGCAGCAGCCAGTGCCAGCTCGGGTCGTAGTCGACCTCGTCCACCCGGTGGCCGAAGCGGTCGTGGGTGACCAGCCGGGGGTCGTGGCGCTCGGCGCGGCGGCCGTGCTCGCTCGCCTCGGCGCTCCCCGCCACGACGCCCGCGTCGCGCACCCGGTCGACCGCCCAGCCGCCGCCCTCGCGCTCGAGGGACTCGACGAGCGCCACGTCGGTGCTGAAGAGGTCGACGTCCTCGAACGGGGTCGCCTGGTTGTCGACGCGGTGGGTCAGCACGCCCACCGAACCCTACTTCGGGGGGATCCGCAGGTAGTTGAGCGCGAAGGAGGTGATCGACTTCCAGGCCGGGGCGGCGGTCAGCCCGCCGTAGATCTCCCCCGCCGGCTCGTCGATCATCACCGTGACCAGCAGCCGCGGGCGGTTCGCCGGGGCGTAGCCGACGAAGGAGGAGACGTACTTCGTCTCGGAGTAGCCGCCGTAGAGCGAGTCGACCTTGTTGGCCGTGCCGGTCTTGCCGGCCAGCGCGTAGCCCTTGATGTACGCGCCCGAGGCGGTGCCGCCCGGCCCGAGCACGCCCTCGAGCATCTGCGAGGTCGCCTTGGCGGTGGACGGCTTGAGGATCCGGCGGCCGCGGGGCCGGCGCGTGCGCTCCCCGCCGACGTC
>CALMNS010000112.1 GCA_937871635.1 uncultured Solirubrobacter sp. | reverse complement strand
GGCGAGGCCGACGAGGACCGCCGCGTACGCGGCGCCCCGGGCGCGCGTCGGCGCGTAGGCGGCCGACTCCGCGCGCAAGGCGATCTGCCCGAAGCCGGCCACGGGATGCAGCCGCCGGGGGTCGCCGAGCAGCGCGTCCGCGACGTACCCGGAGGCGAGGGCCGCAGCGCTCACCCGCTCGCGCCGATCCGCGTGGCGGTGGTCGCGTTGACGCGGGTCACGGTCCAGCGGCCCTCGTGCGCGTGGAGCTCGGTGATCGCCAGCGGCGCGACGTCGATCCGCCAGAACGCTTCCAGCGGCGCGCCGAGCGCGTGCACGACGGCCGCCTTGACGACGCCGCCGTGCGTGATGGCCACCGCCCCGCCGTCCTCCCTCGTCTGCGCGTCCATCCAGCCGGCGACCCGGGTGGCGAAGCGGGAGAGGCTCTCCCCGCCGTGCGGCGCGGCGTCGGGATCGGTCATCCACGCCGTCACCGCGGGGGCATCGGCGGCGTGGAGCTCCTCGAGCGTCCGGCCCGTCCAGCTCCCGAAGTCGCACTCGGCGAGCTCCGGGCGGCTCGCGACCGGGTCCAGGCCCGCCGCCGCCGCGGTCTGACGGCAGCGCAGGGCCGGGCTCGACAGGCCCTCGCACCGGCTGGCCGGGAGCCGCTCGCCCAGCGTCGCCGCGTCGGCGAGGCTCCGGGCGTCGAGCGCCTCGTCGGCGGGGAAGGCCAGGGCGCGCGTCGCCGTCGTCGCCGCGTGGCGCACGAGCAGCAGGCGCTTCACTGAGCGCACCGGCCCCTGCGAGGACCGTGGACCGGCGTGACGTGGACCTGCACTTATGCGACCTCCACGGGATGCGGCGTCCCGGGTTCGAGAGGATGACGCGGCGGTCGAGTTCCTGACTCCCGGGCTCGGCTGCTCCCGGTCACAGTGGCGCGACCGTCCCGGATTCCCGCCGGGTTCCTCGCACCGCCACGCTGCTGGCGGGGCATCCTATCGGTCGGTCACGCCGGGCGGATCCCCGCCGGCGAGGTCCTGTCCGTACTGTCTCGCTCGTGCCCAGCGGGGATCGACGCCTCCGTCCGGCGACGCCGCAGGGATTCGACCCCGCGGGCGGCGCCACCTAGAGGACGTTCAATGACCGCAGCGATCGAGCCGTTCACCATCGAGGTCCCCGACGCCGACCTGACCGACCTGCGCGACCGATTGGCGCGGACCCGCTGGCCCGAGCGCGAAACCGTCGGTGACGCGAGCCAGGGCCCGTCGCTGGCGAAGCTGCAGTCGCTGTGCGCCTACTGGCAGGACGGGTACGACTGGCGGCGGTGCGAGGCACTGCTCAACGGCCTCGGCCAGTTCCGCACGACGATCGACGGGCTCGCAATCCACTTCCTCCACGTCCGCTCCCCCGAGCCCGGACGCACTTCCGTTGCTGCTCTCGCACGGCTGGCCGGGCTCCGTGGTTGAGTTCCGCCACGTGATCGGCCGGCTCACCGACCCGGTCTCCCACGGCGGTCAGGCGCACGACGCCTTCCACCTCATCATCCCGTCGATGCCGGGCTTCGCGTTCTCCGACAAGCCGGCGCAGAGCGGATGGGGCATCGGCCGCATCGCCGACGCGTGGATCGAGCTCATGCAGCGGCTCGGCTACGACCGGTGGACGGCGCAGGCGGCGACTGGGGCAGCGCCGTCACGGAGGCGATCGGCCGCAAGGGGCCCGCGGGCTGCGTCGGACTGCACTTCAACATGCCGCTCGTGTTCCCGACGCCCGAGGAGATGGCCGAGGGTTCAGCATCTTCCCCGGGGAGCAGGTGCGAGCCTCGCGCCGGTGGCTCGAGCGGCGCTACGAGACGATCCTGCACTTCAACGAGCTCGACCAGGGCGGGCACTTCGCCGCCCTTGAGCAGCCGACCGCGTTCGCCGACGAGCTCCGCGCCACCTTCCGGTCGGTGCGTCCCGAGCGCTAGGGCCGGCGGGCGCGGATGATCGCCGAGCCGGCGTGGGCGTGCACGCGGTGCGTCTCGCGGATCTCGACGTCGGTGAGGCCGGCGGCGACCAGCTCGCGCTCGAACTCGTCGCGGGTGAGCGCACCGGCGATGCAGCCGGTCCACTGCTGCATGTCGGCGCGGGTGGCGGCGTCCATGTCGGGGTCGGCGATGACGTCGGAGACCGCGAAGCGCCCGCCGGGTTTGAGGACGCGCGCGGCTTCGCGGAGGACCTGGGCCTTGTCGCCGGAGAGGTTGATGACGCAGTTGGAGATGACCACGTCGACGGAGGCGTCTGGCAGCGGGATCGCCTCGATCTCGCCGCGGAGGAACTCGACGTTCTCGGCACCGGCTTGAGCGGCGTTGCGTCGGGCGAGATCGAGCATCTCGTCGGTCATGTCGAGCCCGTAGGCGCGGCCCGTCGGCCCCACGCGGCGGGCGGAGAGCAGGACGTCGAGGCCGCCGCCGGAGCCCAGGTCGAGGACGGTCTCGCCTTCGCTGAGCTCGGCGACGGCGGTCGGATTGCCACACCCGAGCGAGGCGAGCGCGGCGGGCTCGGCGGCATCCACGCCGTCGTACTGCGAGGCGCCGAAGACGGCTTGCTCGTCCTCGCGCAGCGCGCTTGCGCCGCCACAGCAGGAGGAGCCGTCCCCGGCGCTCTTCGTCGCGGCGACGGCGTAGCGCTCGCGGACGGCTTCGCGGATCTCGGTGGTGGTCTGGTCGGGCATCGTTTCAGCCGTCTCCGTTCGGTCGGGGCGCGGGCGGTCCGGCGCGAAGCCGGCCGTCGATCTGGTGACAGCAGTCGGCGACGAAGTCGCGCGCGCGGCCGCGTCGGCCGACGAGCCGGACGACGAGGCGGGCGATCAGCTCAGCCATGCGGTCAACTCCTCGAGGGCGTCGGGGAGGACGTAGTAGTAGGCCCAGAGGCCCTGGCGCTCAGAGTCGACGATGCCGGCGTCGCGCAGCTTCTTGAGATGGTGCGAGAGGGTCGGCTGGGCGACGTCGAAGAGCGGGACGAGCTCGCAGACGCAGACCTTGCCGGCGTGCTTGCGCAACACGTCGACGAGCTGGAGGCGGATCGGGTCACCGAGCGCCTTGGCCACTTCGGCCATCCGGATCGCCCGAGCGCGTTCGACGTCGGGGTAGACGACCGGCTCGCAGCAGGGCGCGCCGGCGGCGCGCTTGGTCTTCGGAGCGAGCTCCAGATCGACGGACACGGATCTACATATACCGATTGAACCGATGGTTGTCTATGGGTACGGTTCGCGGCATGCGAAAGGTCCTGTTCGCCTGCACCCACAACGCCGGTCGTTCGCAGATGGCCGAGGCGTTCTTCAACCGGCTGGCTCCGGACGACGTTCGCGCCGAGTCGGCCGGCAGCAACCCCGCCCAGGCCGTGTGGCCGCAGGTGGCCGAGGCGATGCGCGAGGTCGGCCTCGACCTCACCGGCCGGCGCCCGCAGAAGCTGATCCCGGAGATGCAGCTCCACGCCGACTGGGCGGTCACCCTCGCCTGCGGCGCAGCGTGCCCGTTCGTGCCGACCGTCGTCGAGGACTGGGACGTCCCGGACCCCGCCGGCCAGTCGCTCGAGCAGGTCCGGGTCATCCGTGACCAGATCGAGCTGCGCGTCGAGGACCTCATCGAGCACCGGCTCGACGCCATCCGCTCCGACCAGACCGCCCACCAGCACCGACTGACCAAACTCCTGCCCCCGCTGATCGAGCGCTTCCCGGACACGCCAGACGCGGAGATCCGCTCGTGCGCCGACGCCGTGCTGTCGGAGTACGCCGGCGCGTCGGTGCGGTCCTACACGCTCATCCTCGCCGAGCGCAAGGCCCGAGAGCGCCTCGCGGCCCCCTCGGGCGTCTGAGTCCATGGCCGTCCGACTGGGGATCAACGGGTTCGGCCGGATCGGGCGCCTCGCACTGCGGGCCGCGGTCGACCGGCCAGAGCTCGGTCTCGCGGTCGTCCACCTCAACGAGCTCCAGGGCGGCGCGGTGACCGCCGCGCACCTGCTCGCGTTTGACTCGGTGCACGGCCGCTGGCGGGAGGACGAGATCGGCGCGGAGGCGGAGGCGCTGCTCGTCAACGGATCCCGGATGACCTTCACCGAGGAAGCCTCGCCGGGCACGGTGCGATGGACGGACGCAGGCGTGGACGTCGTTCTCGAGTGCACCGGCGCGTTCCGGACGATGGCGAAGCTCGAGCCGTACTTCGCCCGGGGCGTCGGACGGGTCGTCGTCGCCGCACCGGTCAAGGATCCGGCCGCGCTGAACGTCGTGCTCGGCGTGAACCATGAGCGCTACGACCCGGCGCGCCACCGGGTGGTCACCGCCGCGTCCTGTACGACGAACTGCCTCGCCCCGATCGTCAAGGTCCTCCACGAGGGGATCGGGATCCTGCGGGGCTCGATCACCACGCTCCACGACCTCACCAACACCCAGACCCTCGTCGACGCGCCGCACGATGACCTCCGCCGCGCCCGCGCCGCCGGCCTGTCGCTCATCCCGACCACCACCGGATCGGCCACGGCGATCGGCCTCATCTTCCCCGAGCTCGAGGGCCGGCTCGACGGCCTCGCGGTCCGCGTGCCGCTCCTCAACGCGTCGCTGACCGACGCGGTGTTCGAGGTGAAGCGCCCCACGTCGACCGAGGACGTCAATGGCCTGTTGCGGCGGGCGGCGGAGGAGCCGCTGGCCGGGATCCTCGGTTACGAGCAGCGACCGCTGGTCTCGATCGACTTCAAGGACGACCCGCGGTCGGCGATCATCGACGCGCCGTCGACCCTCGTCACCGACGGAACCCAGGTCAAGGTGCTGGCCTGGTACGACAACGAGTGGGGCTACGCGAACCGCCTGGTCGAGCTGGCCGCCCTGGTCGGGCGGCGTGAAGGGCGACCTGCGGACCTCGCCCCGCTCGGCGGGCACGCCGAAGCGTGACGAGGGCGTCGCCCCGGGCACAATCGGGCGATCGGAAAGCGGGCGGAGGCGAGGGCCGCCGGTCGCGTCCAGACGGGTTCCGACCCCAACGAAAGGAAGACACGTGCCGTATACCGTTCGTTCCGTCTCTCATACGGGAGTCACGGTCAGCGACCTCGAGGAGGCGCTGGGATTCTGGACGGAGGTGCTCGGCTTCGAGTTCGTCGCGTCGGACGAGGTCGGGGGCGTGTTCCTGGAGGGCACCACGGGCGTGGCAGGGGCGAACCTTCGCGCGGCGCTGGTGACCAAGGGAGGGTCGACCATCGAGCTGCTGCAGTACACCGCGCCCGACGACCGAACGACGATGCGACCGCGGCCGAGCGACGTCGGTTCGGTGCACATCGCGCTCGAGGTCGACGACATCGAGGCGGTCGTCGAAGCCTGCGCCGGCCGCGGCTGGGTCATGCCCGGCCGGATCGAAGCCTTGGCCGGCGGGCCGTTGGACGGCGCCAAGTTGGTGTACCTGTTCAACGGCGACGGCACGGCGCTCGAACTCGTCCAGCTTCCCGTCGCCTGAGCCGCGGGGAGCTCCGCCTCCCGCAGAATCGACGGAGCGCTCACCACGCGGTCCAGCCCCCGTCGACGCGCAGCACGGTGCCCGTGACGCTCCGGGACGCATCGCACGCGAGGTAGCGCACGGCGTCCGCCACCTGCTCGACGGTGGCGAGCTCGCCCGTCGGAATCCGCCGGCGGACTTCGGCGGCGAACCCATCGTCGGCGAGCATCGGCTGGGTCATCGGCGTGAGCACGAAGGTCGGTGCGACCGCGTTGACGCGAATCCCGCGCGACGCCCATTCGACCCCCAGGGCCTTGGTCAGGCCCTCGACGGCGTGCTTCGTCGCGCAGTAGGCCGCGCGGCCGGGGTAGCCGACCGTCCCCATCTGCGAGGACAGGTTGACGATCGATCCGCCGCGACCGCGGTGCAGCAGCGCCGCGCCGAAGGCCTGGCACATCAGGAACGTGGCCCTGACGTTGACCGCGAAGAGCGCGTCCCAGTCCTCGAGCGCGTAGGCCTCGGCCGGGCCGGTGCGGTTGGTGCCCGCGGCGTTGACCAGGACGGTGGCCTCCCCCAGCTCCGCCGCCGCGTCGAGCACGCCGGCGACCTGGGCGTGGTCGGTGACGTCGGCGA
>CALMNS010000111.1 GCA_937871635.1 uncultured Solirubrobacter sp. | reverse complement strand
GAGCCGGAGTGCGAGGAGCGCCCCCGCGCGGTGATCCGGAAGGTCCCGGCCGCCTTGCGCCGCACCACGATCCCCTCGCCGCCGTCGGCGGTCCGCTCGCCGGCCTCGAAGCACAGGCAGGCGTCCCAGCCCTCGAAGCGCTCGACGTGCGCGAACGGCGCGGTGCGCCACTCCTCGTCGCAGACGAGCAGGAGCGCCGCCTCGGCGAAGTCCGCACGGCGCGACTCGAGCGCGCGCAGGACGCCCAGCGCCAGCACGTCGCCGCCCTTCATGTCCACCGTCCCCGACCCGATCAGCTTCTCGCCGTCGCGCTCGAGGGGCCGGTGCTCGGCGTGGGCGACGACCGTGTCGAGGTGGCCGAGCAGGAGCAGCCGGCCCTCGCCCGTCCCGCGCAGGCGGGCGATCAGGTCCGGGGCGTGCGCGGGCGAGGAGCAGGGGACCCGCTCGGTCTCCGCCGCCGGCGGCAGGAGCTGCTCGCACAGCGCCACGCACGCCTCGGCGCCCGCGACGTCCCCCGAGGGCGACGAGATGGCCACGAGCGCCTCGAGCTCGGCCTCCGCCCGGGAGGCGATCTCCGCCGTGGCGGCGGCCGTCCAGTCCGTCAACGTCGGACGACGATGCGCTGCGTCATCGACACGGGGTGCAGCGAGCAGAACAGCCGGTAGGTGCCGGGCGTGTCGAGCGCCTTGGTGTACCGGCCGCGGTCGTAGTGGTGCGAGGAGAAGCCCCGCGGGCCGGAGGCGAGCGTCACGTCGTGCAGGCTCGGGCCGCGGAAGTCCCAGCTGATCCGCGCCCCGCGGGCGACGGACAGGTTCGGCTTGGAGAAGTCCAGGTCCCGCACGCGGACGCTCGCCCGCCGCCCGGCGCGTTCGGTGCGGCCGGGCGGACGCGAGATCTGGACCGCCCGGCCGCGCTCGTCGAGGCCGGTGAGCGGCACGGTGACCACCGGCGTAGCCAGCCGGCCCGGCGCCTTGGTCCGGCTCGTCCGCACGTCGGTCGGCAGCGGCGCGCACGGCTGGGCGCCCGCGGTCGCGTCGGGCGCGAAGTACACGATGGTGATGCCCATCACCCGCGTGTGGGGAAGCTCGGCGTCGTAGATCGAGGAGAGCTTGACCTCCTCGCCGGCCGCCACGCGGAAGCCCTGCTGGGTCGTCCACCGGGTCATCCCGATCGGCCCGGGCTCGTGCAGCACGGGCCTGACCCGGTAGAAGGGGTGCGAGGCGAGGCCCCACTTGGGCTTGGAGCGCTGCAGCGTGCGGTCGCCGCACCCCGGCTGGGAGAGCCGCAGCTCCTCACCGCCGCCGTGGACGTGCCCGCCGCCCGCGACGATCCGCCCGGAGACGGGCGGCTTCCAGCTCTTGGTCTGCACGTCGAGGGAGCCGGGCCGGCCGCCGCCCGGGACGTCGTAGACCGGGTCGGCCCAGCAGTCGCGGACGTCGAGCCAGTAGGGGTCGACCGGCGTGAGGTCGGGCGCGTCGTCGTAGGTGACCGTGTACTGGATGTACGCGCGGTCGGTCTCGGCGCGGTGGTTCATCAGCATGTAGGTCATCACCCAGTTGTCCGCCGTGGCGTTCTTGTAGCCGTAGCCCTGCGGGAGCTCCATCTCGATCCGCTCCTCACCCGCCGCGTAGAAGCGCTCGGCGAAGCCCGGGATCGTCGTCCGCGAGTCCAGGCCGGTGAACGAGTCGCACGTGCGGTCCTGCTTGTCGCCGAGCTTGGCGCCCACGTTGAGGAAGACGATGTGGTGGAGCATCAGGCGCTGGATTGGCACCGGCGTGCCGTCCTAGTCGACGACGTCGACCTTCATGCGGGTGATGAAGGCGTCCTTGTCGGGCTTGGGCAGCCCGCCGAGGGCCTGCTCCTGCTTGACCTCGTAGCCGCCGACCGTCACCGGGCCGACCCGGAAGGACTCCGTCCGCTCCGCCGCCGACGCCGCCGGGGCCGCCGCGGCGGCCAGCACGAGGACGGCCACGACGGCGAGGAGGGGGCGGAGCACCTCGCGAATGTAGACGTTCGTAGCCTGCTTGGCCACATGCCCGAGCTGCCCGAGGTCGAGGTGACGGTGCGCCTGCTCGACGAGGCGCTGCGCGGGGAGGTCATCGAGTCGGCGCTGTCTCCGTCGGTGAACGCGCTCAAGACCTACGACCCGCCCCTGCACGCCCTCGAGGGCGCGACGATCGAGGGCCTGCGACGGCGCGGCAAGCTCGTCCTCGTCGACGTCTCCGGAGGGCTCACGCTGCTCGTGCACTTGATGTCGGCGGGCCGGCTGCAGCTCTACCCCAAGCGCGCGACGCTGCGCGACCGGACGTCGCGGCTGCTGCTGCGCCTGGGCGGCGATCGCGAGCTGCGGCTGCGGGAGTTCGGCACCCGGCAGGCCGCCTGGGTCAAGCTCCTGCGCTCCGAGGCGGTCGAGGAGGAGGAGACGCTGGCCACGCTGGCGCCCGAGGCGTGGCCGGATCCGCCCGCTGCGGAGGAGCTCGCCGCGCGGCTCGGCAGCGCGCGGCCGCTGCACGCGATGCTCCGCGACCAGCGGGTGATCGCCGGCATCGGCCGCACGTGGGTGGACGACATCCTGTGGGCCGCCGAGCTCTCGCCGTTCAAGCGCGGCGACGACCTCTCCGCCGAGGAGGTCGCGACGCTGCGGGCGGCGATGGTGGCGGAGCTCGGCCGCGCGGTGGAGGCGTACGCCGCCACCTGGAGGCTCCCGCTCCCCGACAAGCAGGCCAAGGTCGCCCGCATCCACGCCCACCAGGGTGAGCCCTGCCCGCGCTGCGAGACCATGCTCGAGGCCGTCTTCTACGAGGACTACGTGATGACCTACTGCCCGCACGACCAGACGGAGGGGCGGATCCTCAAGGACCGCCGGCTCTCGCGGCTGCTCAAGTAGCCCTCCGGGGCCCGCCGCTCAGACGACCGGGAGGCCGCCCGTGACCCGGATCGTCTCGCCGTTGATGTAGCTCGACTCCTGGCTGGCGAGGAAGACGTAGGCGGGGGCCAGCTCGACGGGCTGGCCGGCGCGGGCGGTCGGGGACTCCTCCCCGAAGGAGACCACCTTCTCCTGGGGCATGGTGGCCGGGATGAGCGGCGTCCACACGGGCCCGGGAGCGACGGCGTTCACGCGGATCCCCCGCTCGACCGTCTCCTGCGCGAGCCCGGCGGTGAAGTTGACGATCGCCGCCTTCGTCGCCGCGTAGGCGAGCAGCATCGGGTCGGGCTTGTAGGCCTGCACGGAGGCGGTGTTGATGATCGCGCTGCCGGGCTCCATGTGCTCGAGCGCCGCCCGGCAGGTGTGGAACATGGCCAGGATGTTCGTCCGGAAGGTCCGGTCGAGCTCCTCCGCGGAGATGGCGGCGATGCCCTCGCGGGCCATCTGGTAGGCCGCGTTGTTGACCAGCAGGTCGAGGCCGCCGAACGTGTCCACCGCGGTCTCCACCAGGGCGCGGCAGTGCGCCTCCTCGCGGAGGTCGCCGGCGAGGGCGACGGCCCGCCGGCCCGCCGCCTCGACCACCTGGACCGTCTCCTGCGCGTCGCCCTCCTCCTCGGGGAGATGGGCGATGAGGACGTCGGCGCCCTCGCGGGCGAAGGCCAGCGCGACCGCCCGGCCGATGCCCGAGTCGCCGCCGGTGACGATCGCGCGGCGGCCCACCAGGCGGTCCTTGCCGCGGTAGCTCTCCTCGCCGAAATCGGGACGGAGCTCCATCTCCGACTCGAGCCCGGGGTGCTCGAGCTGCTGGTCGGGCTGCTCGGGCTGCGGGAACTGGGTGGTGGGATCCTGGTTGGTGAGCTGGTCCTGGCTCATGGTGTCGTCCCTTCTCATCTCGCGGACGAGACGTCGGAGTGCTCGGGGTGTCGCCGGCGGCGTCACGATCGCGTACCCACCGGATGGGCGAGCCAACGGCCCCGCGAGGCGGGGCGGGAAGCAACGTAGTCTTGCGGACATGATCGAGCCCAACCAGCCCGCCCCCGACTTCACCCTCCCGGATCAGGACGGCCGGCCGGTCTCGCTCGCCGAACTCGCCGGCAGCACGGCGGTCGTCTACTTCTATCCGCGCGCCGACACGCCGGGCTGCACCACGCAGGCCTGCTCGATCCGCGACCGCGGCGACGAGTACCGAGCGGCCGGCGCCCGGGTGGTCGGCATCTCGCCGGACCCCGTCGACGCGATCAAGCGCTTCCACGCCAAGCAGGGGCTCGACTTCACGCTGCTTGCCGACGAGGACCACGCGGTGGCCGAGGCCTTCGGGGTCTGGGTCACGAAGAAGATGTACGGCAAGGAGTCCATGGGCGTCCAGCGGTCGACGTTCATCCTCGACGCCGGCGGCACCGTCGTCCACGTCATCCCCAAAGCGTCGCCCAAGACCCACGACGACGAGGTGCTCGCCGTGCTCAGGGACCTCGAGCCGGCGCCGGCTGGCGGCTGAGCCGCTCAAGACCGCGCGGTCCGCCACTCTCGCCAGCGCCGGCCGCGGGCGGCGCGCTCGCGCACCTCGGCGTCGGCGGGCAGGCGCGCCCACTCCGAGGCGAACTCCGCACCGAAGAGCACCACCAGCGAGGCGGCGTAGACGAAGAGCAGGAGGGCCATGAACGCCCCCAGCGGCCCGTAGAGCGCGCCGAAGTCCGAGAGCTCCTCGAAGTAGAGCTCGAGGCCGGCCTTGACCACGCCGAGCCCGAGCGTCGCGACGAGCGCCCCCGGCCAGATCTCGCGCACCCGCGGGCGCCGCATGGGCAGGATCCGGTAGAGGAAGAGCACGACGCCGAGGACGAAGAGGAACGGGAGCAGCTCGACGAGGCCGTCGAGCAGCCCGGCGGCCAGCCAGCCCCCGCCCGCCTCGTCGTCGAGCAGCGCGGCGGCCCGCCGGGTGGCGGTCACCGACAGGGAGAGGAGCAGGATCACCGTCGCCCCGAGGATGAGCGCGACGTCGAGCGCCTTGCGGCGCAGCAGCGGCGGCCGGTCGTGGATGTCCCAGGCCTGGTTGATCGAGTGGCGCAGCGCGCTCATGACGCCCGAGGCGGCGGCGACGAGCAGGAGCAGCGGGATCGGCCCGAGTCGTCCCGCGTTGCTCAGCGCGTCGGCCATGACCTGCTCGATCCGCTCGCGGTCGCCCTCCTGGGTGAGCGGCACGGACTCGAAGATGGTCTCGATGACGCGCGTGCGCACCTCGTCGTCGTCGAACGCCAGGCCGAACGCCCCGACCAGCAGCAGGGCCAGCGGCACGAAGGAGAGGACGGCGAAGAACGCGATCTGGGCGGCGTCGCGGTGGGCGCGGTCCTCGACGAACTCGACGCACGCCCGCCACGTCGTGAGCTGGATGCGGTCGAGCCAGGTGGCGGCGCTGCGCCGCATCGAGACCCGGTCCACCGCGGCGACGCTATCGACTGGGCGACCGGGTAGGGCCCGATCATGCTCGAATCTGATCTCTCCGGCCGCGTCGCGGCCGTCACCGGCGCGTCCTCCGGCATCGGGGAGGCCACGGCGCTCGCCCTCGCCAAGGCGGGCGCGAAGGTCGCCCTCGGCGCTCGCCGCACCGACCGCGTCGAGGCCCTGGCCGAGCGCATCGAGGGCGAGGGCGGCACCGCCCTCGCGCTGGAGCTCGACGTCGCCGACGAGGCGAGCGCCAACGCGTTCGTCGCGGGCGCCCACGAGCAGCTCGGCGGCCTCGACGTCCTCGTCAACAACGCGGGCGTGATGCTCCTCGGCCCGATCGAGGACGCCGACACCGGCCAGTGGCGCCAGATGGTCGAGGTCAACGTGCTCGGCCTCCTGTACTGCACGCACGCGGCCCTGCCGATCATGCGCGCCGCGGGCGCGGGCCACGTGGTCAACCTCTCCTCGGTGGCCGGCCGCTTCGCCCGGGCGGGGTCGGGCGTCTACAACCTGACCAAGTTCGGCGTCAACGCGTTCTCCGAGGCCCTGCGCCAGGAGACCCACGAGTCGGGCATCCGCGTCACGGTGATCGAGCCGGGCTACGTCGAGACGGAGCTGCAGGGGCACAACACGGGTGCGGTGCGGGAGCGCATCGCCGCCATGCGCGACTCGATGGACGGCGAGGTGCTGGTGGCCGACGACATCGCCGAGGCGATCCTCTACGCCGTCTCGCGCCCCGCGCGCAGCTCGATCTCCGAGCTGCTCATCCGGCCGTCGCGTCAGGCGGGATAGGTCCGCGGGGCACTAGCGTTGGCGGCGTGCCCGTGGCCTCGGTCGGCTCCTTCCTCGACGCAGTCCGCGACTTCGGGGCGAACCTGGCGGGGGTCGGCTGGGGCTCGCTGCTGATCGGGCTCGCCGCGTTCGGCGTCTACCTGACGCTGCGCTCGCGCGCCTACTTTCACGTGCTCCGCGCCGCCTACCCGCGCGAGACGATCCTGTGGCGGCGGATCTGGGGCGCCTACGTCGCCGCCTACGGCTTCAACAACGTCGTCCCCGCCCGCGGCGGGGACGTCATCAAGCTCTTCCTGACCAAGACCTCGATCCCCCGCTCGAGCTACCCCGCCGTGGGCGCCTCCTTCTTCGTCGAGGGGATCTTCGACCTGGTCATGGGCGTCTTCATCCTGGCCTTCGCCTTCTCCCAGGGCGCCTTCCCCAAGCCCCCCGACTTCGCCTCGCTCGGGGCCTTCGACCTCTCCTACCTCGCCGCCCACCCGCGCTTCACCCTGCTGCTGATCACGGTGGCGGGGCTGATCGTCGTCGTCCTCTTCGCCGTGCTGAGCGTCCGCGTCAAGGCGTTCTGGGCCCGGGTCCGGCAGGGGCTCGCCATCCTGCGCGACCGGCGCCGCTACCTGCGCGAGGTCTTCCTCGTCCAGCTCGCGGGCTGGGGCTTCCGCTTCACGGCCTACTGGTTCCTGCTCGAGGCGTTCCGCGTCGGCGGCTCGGTGCGCAACGTGCTGCTCGTGCTCGGCGTCAACGCCGTGGCGGCGATCGTCCCGTTCACGCCCGGGGGCGCCGGGGTGCAGCAGGCGCTGCTGGTCAAGGTCTTCGCCGGGACGGTGGCCGGCGCCACGGTGGCCGCCTACTCCGTCGGCCAGCAGATCGCCATCGCGTCGTTCTCCATCGCGCTCGGCTTCGTCGCGCTGGTCTTCGTCTTCCGGATCCGGTCCTTCAAGGAGGTCATCGCGCGAGGGAAGGCCTCGCGGGCGGCGGAGGCCTGAGGCGGGTGGGAGGACGCGAGGCCACGAGCTCCCGGTACAGCGCGCTGGTCTGCTCCGCGATGGCCGGCCAGGCGAACTGGGCGATCGCGCGCGCCCGGCCGGCCCCCGCGCCCTCGACCGCGGCGGCCATGGTCAGGTCGATCAAGAGGGCCCGCAGCGCGGCGAGGTGGGGGGCGTCGCCGGCCAGCGCGTCCCACGGACGGTGGGCGTGGACGCCGGGGGCCTCGCGCTCCGCGCCCCAGCACTGCACGTCGAGCGTCCCCGATCCGCGCCCCCTCCTGCACCCGCACGTTCTTGTCGAGGATCGCGTTGCGCACCACCGCGCGGCGGCCGACGTCGACCCCCGGCATCAGGATCGAGCCGTCCACCTCGGCGAAGGAGTGGACGTGGCTAGGAGAGGCCCTGGCGCGCCTCGCGCACCAGGGTGACCGCCTCGGGGAAGACGGTGGCCATCACGGAGCGGATCTGCTGGGCCTGCTGGTCGGCGGTGCCCTGGACGTTGATCCGATTGACCGCCGCCACGGTCATGTCGACCGC
Organism: uncultured Solirubrobacter sp.; assembly: GCA_937871635.1. Lineage (GTDB taxonomy): Bacteria > Actinomycetota > Thermoleophilia > Solirubrobacterales > Solirubrobacteraceae > JACCYI01. The sequence continues at coordinate 584 of CALMNS010000111.1, read as the reverse complement.
CAGCTTGATCGCGTTGTCCGCCCAGGCCAGGGACTGCTGCCCCTGCATCTGGGAGAACATCTCGGCCATCTGGCGCTGCAGGTCGGGGTCGTTGAAGAACCCACCGAAGCCTTCGTCCATGGACGGCATTGTACCGGCGCGCCGGCCGCGACCGTGCCGCCCTATATTCGGGTCATGGCCCACCGCACCCCCGCGCAGCTGGCCAACCGGCGGCGGGTCGAGCGGGTCATCCGGGCGGCCGCCCCGGCGCTCGACCTCCTGCTCTTCGCGGGCCATCAGCTCTCCCGGGTGGCCGGGCGCAACGAGCTCGATCCGGAGCCCGCCCGCCGGCCGACCGGCACGGGCGCCGTCCGCACCCCGCTCGGCGGCGGCACCCGGCGCGAGGACGCCTAGTCCACGCCGGCGCTGGGGGCCGCCCGACTACCCTGTCGGCCCGTGGACGCGGAAGAGACGCTTGCCTCCGAGGCGCGGCAGCGCCCCCGCGCCGCCGGCTTCGCCCTCGGCGCCGCGCTGCTGATCCTCGCGGGCTACCTGGTGGCCGGCCTGGCGTTCTCCGAACGCCCGTCGGCCGGCCTGCTCTCCGT
>CALMNS010000110.1 GCA_937871635.1 uncultured Solirubrobacter sp. | reverse complement strand
CCTCGGCGGTGCCGACCTCCGCCGCGCCCGCCTCGGCCGCGCCCGCGTCCGCCGGGCCGACGGGCTCGCCGCCCTGGGCGACGAGGATCGCGTCGATGAGCTCGGCCTTGCGCAGGCGCCGGAAGCCGTCGAGCCCCAGCTCGTTGGCGATCAGGTGCAGGTCGGCGAGCGGGCTGGCGGCCAGCTCGGCGGGATCCAGGACGGACGGGTTGGACATGGGACCTCCGGTGGTGTGCGGTCGGTGGGCGTCCGGGCCCGCGTCGATTCAGCGGCCGGCGACCAGTGCACCCCGAAGCCTAGTACCTCGCCGGACGGCTCAGCGCTTGATGCGCAGCCGCACCGTCGTGCGGGTGACGTTGCCGGCCCGGTCTGCGACCCGAACGCGCAGGGAGAAGGTCCCGCGCCGGTAGCGGTGCACGGAGCGCCGCAGCTTCGACGTTCCCGTCCGATCGCCGTAGTCGACGGTCACCGTGCCGACGCCCGAGCCCCCGGTGTCCGCCGGCGCCACGCTGATGGTGAGGCGCTGCCCGGCCGAGCGGCGGCCCGAGACCCGGACGCGCACCCGCGGCGGCGTGGTGTCGATCCGCAGGGGCTGCGTCCGCGAGGCGACCACCTGGCCGCGCCGGTCGATCGACTGCACGTTCCAGTTGTGGCGGCCGTCCGTCAGCGGCACGGGGACGGTCAGCTGCGACGCGCCGGTGATCCCGACCTCCGTGCCGTCGACGAGCACCCGGTACCGCTGCGGCCCCCAGAGCTCCTTGCCACCGACCCACCGCAGCGTCGGCTGGCGGGTCGGCAGGAAGCGGTTCGAGACGCGGAGGTTCGGGCGGCCCGCGGGCTTGTCCCAGACGGAGACGACGAGCCGGCGGGCCTCGGGCGGGCCCTGGACGAAGGCGACCGCGAAGTCGCCGTTGTTGTCGCCTGAGACCTCCGGCGCCCCGACCACCGGCCCGAACTCGGGCCGCGAGAGGACCGCCTCGGGGTCGACGGGCACGACGGGGCGGCCCGTCCGCTTGGGGTCGTCCGGCTTCTGGCGACCGACGACCCGGCTCACCCCGCCGACGTCCGAGCGGTAGACGGTGGCCACGGTGCGGCGCTCGGAGACGGCGACGTCGGGGACCGGCGGGCTCTCGCCGGCCGCCGAGTCCAGCCGCACGAAGCCCAGGAGGGTGTCCGTGACGTCGAGCAGCCCCCCGATGACGGAGTTCGACGGGCCGGCCACCGCCGTCGCGCCGATCCCGCGGCCGTTCATGTCGATGCGCGGGGCGCTCGACGGCTGGCCGGCGTCGATCGGGAAGGGCGTCTCGAAGAGGGAGCCCACCAGCCGGCGGGCGAGCGTCCGCGACCCGCCGCCGAAGTCCTGGCGGAAGGTCACCCAGGCGTAGGAGCCGTCGTCCTCGATGTCGATGTCGGGCGAGTCGGCCGCCCCGGCGGCGCCGGCGCCCGCCAGGGCGGGAAGCGAGACCTCCTGCGGGGCGGCGGACGGGACGAGCCCGGTGAGCCGGCGGCCGTAGACGCGGCGGCGGCCGTCGGCGGCGGTCTCCCCCCACGTCGCCACGGCGTTGCCCTCGGCGGAGACCGTCACCCGGGGGCGCAAGGCGCCCGATCCGGCGTCCTGGGCCGGGTCGACGTCCAGCGGACCCGGGAAGCCCTCCCAGCGGTTGCCCTCGAGGCGAAGGGCCGCGACGTCCCCGCGGACGCCGGCCACGACGTACGCCGTCCCGTTGACCCCCAGGTCGGCGTGCGGATCGGTGACGGGCGCCTCGGGCGACCCCTCGGCGAGCAGCTGCGGTGCCGCGAGCGGGGCGGGACGGGGCCCTTCGGGCGCGGAGGTACCGTAGAGCCGGCCGCCCGTCACGAAGGCGATCACGAGCTGAGCGCCGTCCCCGGCGGCCACGGTCGCGGCCGTGGCGGCGCCCGGCACGCCGACGTCCACGCGCTCGGGCGGGCTGAAGGCTCCCCCGACGATGCGGGTGAGGAAGACGTGCGGCTCGCCGCCCTCGCGGCGCAGGTAGACCACCGCCCCTGTCCCCTCGCGGGCCAGGTCAACGTCGCCGACCGAGACGACGTCGGCGCTCGGGCCGTCGACGGCCTCGCCCGGGAACCAGGCCGCCGGCGCGGCGGCGGGAGCGACGAGGAGCAGGAGGAGGGCGACGAGTACGGGGCGCATGCGGTGGTGAGAACCGGTCGGGGGCCGCAAAGTTACGGCGCCGGACGGACGGGACGTGCCAGTCTGTCGTACCTGATGCGCGGCACCGTCTCAGAGCTCTGGCGCTACCCGGTGAAGTCGATGGCGGAGGAGTCGCTGGCCGAGGCCCCGGTGGGCTGGCACGGTGTCGCCGGTGACCGGCGGTGGGCGTTCGTCCGCCCGGGCCGGGTGGCGAGCGGCTTCCCCTGGCTGACCATCCGCGAGCACCCGGAGATGAACCGCTACCGGCCCTCGCTGCGGCAGCCCGAGCATCCCGACGGGTCGTCGGTCGTGGTCAGGACACCTGCCGGTGAGGAGCTCAGCGTCGAGTACCCCACCCTCGCGGCCCAGCTCGG
>CALMNS010000109.1 GCA_937871635.1 uncultured Solirubrobacter sp. | reverse complement strand
GGGACGCAGCGGACAGACCGGCCTTGCGGCGGGCCCGCGCCTGCGCGTAGCCGCCGATCCGGCCAAGGACCAGTCCTACATGCTCGCCGGCCTGGCGCCGGCCTCGCTCGCCCGGCTGCGCTTCCCGCTCGGCGAGCTGGCCAAGCCGGAGGTGCGGGCGCTGGCCGCCGAGGCCGGACTGCCCGTGGCCTCCAAGGCCGATTCTCAGGACCTCTGCTTCCTGGCCGGGACAGGAAAGGCGGCGTTCCTCGCTCGCCACGGCGGCCAGACCGCCGCGCCGGGAGCCATCCTCGACGAGGCGGGGGAGACGGTCGGGGCCCACGCCGGCCACCAGGGCTTCACGGTCGGTCAGCGCAAGGGCATCGGCGTCCCCGGGCCCGAGCCGCTCTACGTGCTGGGGACGGACGCGGCGGCGAACACGGTGACGGTCGGGCCCCGCGCGTCGCTGGCCACCCTCCGCGTGCCGATCCGCGACCTCGACCTGCGGCCGGGCGGAGAGGCCGATCGTGTCAAGCTGCGCTACCGGACCCGGGCGGTCGGCTGCCGGGTCGTTGGCGGCCGGGTGCTCGAGCTCGCCGAGCCCGTCGACGGCGCCGCGCCGGGCCAGGTCGCCTGCCTGATGCGCGGGGACGAGATCGTCGGGACGGCGACCATAGACTCGACCCCGGCATGACCTCCGACGAGATCCGCGAGCTGTTCCAGTCCTACTTCGAGGAGCGCGACCACCGCCGCCTGCCGTCGGCGCCGCTCGTCCCCCGCAACGACCCGTCGACCCTGCTCATCTCGGCGGGGATGCACCCGCTCAAGCCGTACTTCCTCGGCCAGGAGGCGCCGCCGCACCACCGCCTGACGAGCTGCCAGAAGGTCTTCCGGACGGTGGACATCGACATCATCGGGACGACCTACCGGCACCTCACCTTCTTCGAGATGCTCGGCAACTTCTCGATGGGCGACTACTTCAAGCAGGGCGCCGTCGAGTACGCGTGGGACTTCTCGCGCGAGGGCTTCGGCTTCGCGGCCGAGGACATCTGGGTCACCGTCTTCGAGGGCGACGACGCCCTCGGCCTGGGTCCTGACGAGGAGGCGATCGACGCGTGGCTGTCCGTCGGCGTCCCGCGCGAGCGGATCGTCGCGCTGCCGCGCTCGGAGAACTTCTGGCAGGCCGGGCCGACCGGCCCCTGCGGCCCGTGCTCGGAGCTCTACTTCGACCGCGGGCTGGAGTTCGGGGCGCCCGACGACCTCCCCGGCGGTGAGAACGAGCGCTTCCTCGAGTTCTGGAACCTCGTCTTCATGCAGTACGACCAGGACCCGGTCGGGACGCTCTCCCCGCTACCGGCGCAGAACATCGACACGGGGCTCGGCCTCAACCGCCTGGCGGCGATCAAGCAGGGCACCGTCTCGGTGTTCGAGACGGACCAGCTGCGGCCGTTGATCGACCTCGGCGTCGAGCTGAGCGGCCGGGCGTACGGCTCCGACGACGAGGTCGACCGGGCGCTGCGGATCCTGGCCGACCACTCGCGCGGGATGTCCTTCCTGATCGCCGATGGCGTCGTGCCCTCCAACGAGGAGCGCGGCTACGTCCTGCGCCGCCTGATGCGCCGCGCGATCGTCCAGGGGCGGCGGATCGGCATCGAGCCCGGCTTCCTCCCGCAGTACGCCGGCGTGGTGCGCGAGACGATGGCCGGCGCCTACCCGCAGCTGCACGAGGAGCGCGGCTCGATCGAGCGCTGGCTCGCGGGCGAGGAGCAGTCCTTCGGGACCACCCTCGAGCAGGGCACCCGGATGCTCGACGGCGTCATCGAGCGCGCGCGGGAGTCCGGCGCGGAGGGCATCGGCGCCGAGGACGCCTTCCTGCTGCACGACACCTACGGCTTCCCGTTCGACCTCACCGTCGAGCTGGCCGCCGAGCGGGGCCTCGGCGTCGACGCCCAGGGCTTTGAGACGCTCATGGAG
>CALMNS010000108.1 GCA_937871635.1 uncultured Solirubrobacter sp. | reverse complement strand
GCTGTCGGTCGCCCGCGCCGGGGCGGCCGTGACGGCGCTCGAGCGGGCGCCGGTCATCGGCGGCACGACTGCGCTGTCTGGCGGGGTGGCCTGGATGCCGTGCAACGGCCGGACCGAGGGCGACAGCGTCGCGGCCGCCGAGGCCTACCTGGCAAGCGTCGCCATCGGCGACGGCGATCCGCAGCTCAACGCCACCTACATCCGCTCGACCCGGGCCACGCTCGACCAGATCGAGGCGGCCTCGCGGATCAGGATGCTGCCCCTGCCATACCCCGACTATCACGCTGAGCACGAGGGTGGGCTCCCCGGGGGCGGCCGCAGCCTCGAGCCGGACGCGCTCGTCCCTCGGGAGGACGTCGCCGAGATGCTCCGGCCGTCGCCCAACGTTCTCGCACCGATCACCTACCGCGAGCTCGCGAGCGGCCAGTTCGACCGCGACGAGGTCGCCCGGCGCCGCGAGCGGGGCGTGATCACGCTCGGCCGTGCGCTGATCGCCGCGCTCGCGGAGGCGCTGCTGGACCTCGGCGGCGAGATCTCCACCGGCGAACGCGCGCGCGAGCTGCTGCGCGCCGACGGCCGCGTGACCGGCGTCAGGACCGACCGCCGCTCGCTCGACGGTCGCGTCGTGCTCGCGAGCGGGGGCTTCGAGCGCTCGGACGCCCTGGTCCGCACGTTCCTGCGCGGGCCGCTGCTGGCGCCGACCGGCGTGGCGACCAACGAGGGCGACGGCCTGCTGATGGCGATGGCCGCCGGCGCCTCGCTCGGCAACATGAGCGAGGCTTGGTGGTGCCCGGCGCTGACGATCCCGGGCGACGAGGTGGACGGCGCGCAGCTGCACCGCCTGGTGCTGACCGAGCGCGCGCGTCCGGGGAGCATCATGGTCGACCGGCTCGGCCGCCGGTTCGTCGACGAGGCCCAGAACTACAACGACCTCGGTCGCGGCCTGCACAGCTTCGACGCCGGCACGTTCTCGTTCCCGCGCATCCCGGCCTGGGTCGTCTTCGACCACAGCTACCGGCGCCGGTACCGCTTCGGCCCGCTCGGTCGCAGCGACGCCGATCCGTCCTGGCTGATGCGAGGCGACAGCGTCGCCGATCTCGCCGCGGTGATCGGCGTACCGGCCGATGCCCTGGCTTCGACCGTCGAGCGCTTCAACGGCATGGCCGATCGCAGGGTCGACGAGGACCACGGCCGCGGCTCCCGGGCCTACGGGCGATTCATCGGCGACAAGCACGCACCGCACCCCACGCTCGGGCCGCTGCGCGAACCGCCGTTCTTCGCCGTGCGGATCATGCCCGGCTGCCTCGGGACCAAGGGCGGCCCGCGCACGGACGACAGCGGGCGCGTCCTCGCGATCGACGGCGGCGGGGTCGACGGCCTCTACGCGGCCGGGAACGTCGCGGCGAGCCCGTTCGGAATGGCATACCCGGGGGCCGGCGGCACGATCGGCCCCGCACTGGTGTTCGGCTGGCGCGCAGGCGCCGCCGCTGGAGGGGAGGGCTGATGTCCGCACCTGTCAACACCGCCGAGGCCGCGCCGCTCGACGCCGTCTGGCTTCCCGACGGCGTCCTGCCACTCGGGCAAGTGCTGCTGCGCTCGGCCCGCAGAGACCCCGACCGCGAGGCGCTCGTCTTCCCGGACGCCAGGCTGACCTACCGCGAGCTGGCCGACCGCGCCTGGCGCGTCGCCGGCTCGCTGCTCGGCCTGGGCGTCGAGCCCGGCGACCACGTGGGCCTGCTGATGACCAACCACCCCGACCTTGTTGCCTCGCTGTTCGGCGGCTCGCTGATCGGCGCCACCGTCGTGCCGATCAACGCCCGCTATCGCACCGCCGAGCTGCACTCGATCGTCGAGGACGCCGGCGTGGTCACGATCCTCACGCATGACCACGCCGACGAGCACGTCGACTTCACCGCCCTGCTTCACGCGTCGCTGCCCGGGCTGGCCGAGGCCGGTGACCCGCATGCGTTGCGCCTGCCCGAGCACCCTGAGCTGCGGTCGGTCGTGATGCTGGGCAGCCGGCGGCCGGCCGGCATGCTCGACCGCCGCGCGTTCGAGGAGCTCGGCGCCGACGTGGACGAGGCGCGGCTGCGAAACCGCGTGGAGGGGGTTCGCCTGCGCGACATCGCCCTGATCCTCTACACGTCGGGGACGACGTCCCGGCCGCGCGGGGCGATGATCACCCACGAGGCCTTCGTGCGCGGCTGGATCGGCGTCGGCGGGATCTGGCACACCACGGCCGAGGATCGTCACTACACCGCCCTGCCGCTGTTCCACGTCACCGGGTTGGGGTGCCTGACCTGGGTGCTCGCCGCCGGCGCCACCTTCTTCACCGACTACAGCGTCGACCCCGGCCGCTGCCTGGATGCACTGGAGCAGGAGCGGATCACCGAGTTCTATCCCGCCTACCAGCCCGTGATGGAGGACGTGCTCGCGCACCCGCGCTTCCCGGAAGCCGACCTCGGCGCGCTGCGGGTGTTCCAGAACGTGGCGCCACCCGAGGTGCTGGCCAAGTTCCAGGAGCGGCTCCCGGGCGCGGTGCAGCTGACCTGCTACGGCGGGACCGAGGGCGGGGTGGTCACCATGACCCGACCTGAGGATCCGCCCCAGGTGCGGCTGAACACGTGCGGGAGCTGCCAGCCCGGCGTCGAGCTGCGCGTCGTCGACGGACAGGGCCGCGGGCTGGGCCCGGGCGAGCCCGGCGTCATCCAGTTCCGCGGGTTCAACACCCTGGACTGCTACTGGAAGTCGCCGGAGAAGACCGCTGAGACGATCCTCGAGGGCGGCTGGGTCACGATGGGCGATCTCGGCGTCCTCGACGAGGCCGGCCACGTCCTCTTCCTGGGGCGCGCGAAGGAGACGCTCAAGGTCGGCGGCGAGAACGTCGCGCCGCAGGAGATCGAGGCGCAGCTCTCCACGCACCCCGCCGTGAAGCTCGTCCAGGTCGTCGGCGTCCCGGATGAGCGCCTCCTCGAGATCCCTGCCGCGTTCGTCGAGCTCGTGCCAGGGACGTCGGCCACCGAGGGGGAGCTGATCGAGCATTGCCGCGGCCGGATCGCGTCGTTCAAGGTGCCGCGGCTCGTGCGGTTCCTCGAGGGCGAGGAGTGGCCCATGTCCACCACGAAGATCCAGCGCTCCAAGCTGAGGGATCGTCTGCTCAGCGAGCTCGGGCGGACCTGACGGTCGGCAGTGGTTCCAGGAGCTGACCCCGACCGAGGAGACCGACGATGAGCGTCACCGGCTTCTTCCACGCGGGCGTCACCGTCTCGGACATGTCGCAGGCGCTGCGCTTCTACCGGGACGTGCTCGGGCTGGAGGTGATCTCCGACGGCCGGACGGGCGGCGATGACGCCCGGCGCATCTGGGGGATGGAGCCGGGCGCCGTCCGCGTGGTCTTCCTGCGCGTGCCGCGCAGCGACGCGGTGATCGAGCTCTTCGACTTCCGGGGCGTCGAGCGCCACCCCGCGTCAGCGCGCCCGTGCGACTACGGCGCCGGCCACTTCTGCCTCTTCACCGACGACGCCGAGGCGCTGCACGAGCGCGCGATCGAGCACGGCTTCCGCTCGCGCGGCGGGGAGGTCGTCAGGATCGATCGGGGGCCGCACGCCGGCGTGAAGGCCGTGTACCTCGTCGACCCCGACGGCTATCACGTCGAGCTCTACGAGAAGCCCGCCCCCTAGGACCGCGGGGCCGTGAGCTCTGCGCGTCCAGGCGCCGCCGGGACGCGCAGAGTCTGCGGACGTGGCGTACTAGGGCTCGATGACGTTCTCCTTGCCGTCGCGCCACTCCACGAGCACGCCCGGGACGCGCGCGTCGCGGTTCTCGAAGGTGATCTTGCCGGCCGCGCCGGTGAACCCTTCCTGGGAGACTGTGGTCATCGCCTCCTTGATGGCGTCCGACTGGAACTCGGACGCCTCGGCGAGCGACTTGATGATCAGCTGCATCGCGTCGTACGCGTCGGCCGCATACGGGCTCGGGTCGGCGTCGTACCCGGCCTTGAACGCCTCGACGAACTTCTGGGCGTTCGGGTCCGGGTTGTCGGCCGAGAAGTCGATCGGGAACAGGATGCCGTCGCCCTGCTTGCCCATCGGCTTGAGGATCCCGGCGCCCAGTCCGGCTCCGCCGGCGATCACGCCGTCGTAGCCCGCGCGCTTGAGCGCGGTCGCGAACGTGACGTGCTGAGCCCCGGTGAGGTGCATGAGCACCGCGTCCGGAGCGGCGTCCGTGATCTTCGAGACGACCGAGGCGAAGTTCGTCGCGGTGGCCCCGACGCCGTCGCTCGATGTGATCTCGAAGCCGTTGTCCTTGGCGAGGCCCGGCCACGTCTCCTTGGCGAGCGTCTCATTGGTCGGCACGTCGTTGTTGAAGACCTGGGCGATGCGCTGGACGCCCTCCTTCTTGAAGTGCTCGGCCAGCAGGCGGTGGTAGACGGGCTGCGGCGCGTTGGCACGGAACACGTACTCACCCGTCTCCACGATGCCGGGCGCGCCGGCGAGGATGACGACCAGGGGCACCTTGGCCCGCTGGGCGATCGGCGCGGCCGCGAGCGCACCCCCGCTCGTCATGCCCTGCGAGACGACCGGATAGTCCTTGACCATCTGGGTCATGAGCGTTGCGGCCTGCTTGGGATCCGAGGCCGCGTCCTGGACGTCGACGGCGAGCGTTGCCTCGCCGAGCGCCTTGGAGGAGTTCGCTTCCTTGACGGCGAGATCGATGCCCTTCTTGCCCTCCACGCCGGTGAACCCGGCCGGGCCGGTCGAGTCGAGCACGACGCCAACGGTGACGGTGCCGGACTTCGCCGCACCGTCGCCGCCGCCTCCGTCCGCGGCGGTGCCGTTGTCGTCCCCGCCGCAACCGGCCACTGCAAGGCCGGCAGCGAGGATGCCGGCCACGAGCCGTGCGTGAGACTTCATGTGTTCTCCTTGACGTGGGATGGGACGTTCACGAGGTCGGGGCCTCCTCGAGGCCCAGGAAGGCGCGCAGCACCAGCGGGTCGTTCTTGACGTCCTCGACGCGCCCCTCGAGGATCACCTCGCCCTGCTCCAGGACGTAGGCGTATGCCGCGAGCTCGAACGCCGCGGCGGCGTTCTGCTCGACCATCAGGATCGAGATGCCGCGTTCCGCAATGCGCCCGACCGCCTCGATCACACGGTCGACCATGATCGGTGCCAGCCCCATCGACGGCTCGTCGAGCAGGAGCACCTTCGGCTCCGCCATGAGGGCGCGACCGAAGGCGAGCATCTGCTGCTCGCCGCCGCTGAGCAGGCCGCCGGCGTTGTGGCGACGCTCCTCGAGGATCGGGAAGAGCGCGTAGGCGTCGGCGAGAAGCTCTTGGAGCCGCGCGTTGGAGCGCAGGTGGTAGGCGCCCAGCTTGAGGTTCTCCTCGACGGTCAGCGGCCCGATGATCCGGCGCCCCTCCGGCACCTGGACCAGTCCGGCGCGCGCGACGCGGTGCGACGGCCAGCCCGTGATGTCGCGGCCTTCCAGGCGAATGGAGCCGCCTGCCGGCCTGAGTGCGCCGCTGATCGCGTTGAGCGTCGAGGTCTTGCCGGCTCCGTTGGAACCGAGGACCACGCCGACCTGCCCCTCCTCGAGGCGCAGGTCAACGTCCCGCACGGCGGTCACGTGCCCGTAGCGGACGACGAGACGCTCGACCTCAAGCGCCGCCATCGTGCTTCCTCCCGAGATAGGCCTCCTGCACCTCCGGCCGCGCAGCGGTCTCGCGCGGCGGGCCGTCGGCGACGCACTTGCCGAAGTTCATGACGAAGATGTGGTCGCAGGCCGACAGCACGATCCGCAGGTCATGCTCGATCAGCAGCTGCGTCAGCCCGTCGTCGCGCAGCGACTTCATGATCTCCGCGATCTCGGTGCGCTCCTCGCGGTTCATGCCCGCGATCGGCTCGTCGAGCAGGAGCAGCTTCGGGCGGTTGGCGATGGCGCGCGCGATCTCAACGCGGCGCTGCGTCCCGAAGGGCAGGTTCTCCGGATACTCGCCGGCGAGCTGCGTCAGGTGCAGGCGCTCGAGCGCCACGTCCGTCGCGTTCTCCGCCCGGTTGCGCTCGGCCGGAGTGCGGCGCCAGCGCCCGCGGCGGCCGCCGTCACCGTCGCGCATGCGGTCGACGGCCACGCGAACGTTGTCGCGCACGGTGAGCGTGGGCAGCAGTCGGACCGCCTGGAAGGTCCGGGCGAGGCCTTCGCGGCTGACCTGGAACGGGCGCATCCTGGAGACGACCGTCCCGTCGAAGGTGATCGTCCCGTCGGTGAGCGGCACGAGGCGCGAGATCGCGTTGATCAGCGTCGTCTTTCCCGAGCCGTTGGGCCCGACGATCCCGTAGAGCTTGCCGGGCTCGAGCGCGATCGAGATCCCGTCGACCGCACGCACGCCGCCGAAGTGGACCTTAACGTCGTCGAGGCTGAGCATCGATTCGGCCATCGTTCGGAACGCTCAGTCCGGATTGCGCGCTTGGGTCGCGGGTCGCGGGTCGCGGCCCGCGGCGGGCGGCAGCTCGGCCTCGGGCTGTGAGTGGCCTCGGTCGGGCGATGTGGCCGCCGCGATGTCGGCGAAGGGGGTGGCCGTCGGGGGTCGCCGGCCGGACAGCAGCCCGCGCACGCGCCGCACGAGGCCGACAATGCCCTCGGGCGCGTACACGATGACGAGCACGACGATGGCGGCCTCGATGATCTGCCGGTAGTCCTCGGCGAAGCGGAGGAGCTCGGGCAGCCACGTCACGATGATCGCGCCCACGAGCGCGCCCCACCACGCCGCGGCGCCGCCGATGACGACCATCATCAGCGTGTCCGTGATCAGGTGAAAGCCGGCCTGCTCGGGCGCCAAGGTGTTGAACATGACCGCGCTGATCCCGCCCGACAGGGCCGCGAGCACGGAGGACAGGACGAAGATCAGGTGACGCTCGCGCACGACGTCGATGCCGACGCTCTGCGCCAACTGCTCGTCGAGGCGCATCGCCTCGATCGTCCGGCCCCGGGCTCCCCGCTCGAAGAACACGAGCGCGATCGAGACCACGAGCACGACGAGGAAGACCTGGGTCGTGCTCACCGTCACGGGGATCCCGAACAGGCCGCCGGCCCCACCCGTGACGTCCTCCCAGTTGATCGCGACGATCTGGACGAGCAGCACGAAGGCGACGGTGGCCATCGCTAGGTAAAGCGCCCGCAGGCGTCCGAGCACGAGCGCGAGGCCCAGTCCGATCACCGCTGACAGGAGCAGCCCGACCCCGATGGCCGGCACGGTCGCCCACTCGCGCTCGGTGACCAGATAGGCGGTCGTGTAGCCGCCGATCGCCCAGAACCCCACCCCGCCGAGCGTGAAGACGCCGGCCCGCAGCGCGATCTGGAAGCTGTAGGCGAGCAGCGCGCCGGCCAGCGCCGCCTGGATGAGCGTCTCGTTGTCGCTGAACCAGTCGGACAGCATTCAGTTCACGCCCGCTGCCAGGCGACGCGGGAGAACAGACCCTGTGGGCGGAACAGCAGGAGCACGATGATCAGTCCGAAGGCCACGGCGTCGCGGACGCTCGTGCTGGCGTAGACGTCGGTGAACGTCTCGGCCAGCGCCAGCAGGAAGGCGGCGGCGATCGCCCCCTGCACGCTGCCGACGCCTCCGAGGATGATGACCGCAAACGCCTTGAGCAGCAGCGGCTCGCCCAGCCGCGCCTCCACCGTGTTGAGCTGCATCGCCAGGAGCACGCCCGCGGCTCCGGCCAGCGCGCCGCTGACGAACATCGTCGCCGCGGCCATCCGGTCCGGCGAGATGCCGAGCAGCCCGCAGGTGTAGGGGTCCTGGGCGAGCGCGCGCAGCGCGCGCCCGTGCCGTGATCGCGTGATGAACAGGGTCAGCGTGACGCTGAGCAGCGCGGCGATCGCGACGATCACGATCTCGAGGTTGGTGGTTCGCAGTCCGAGGAACGAGGTCTGCTCCACCACGAACGTCTCGGGATTGATGCCGACGAGCTGGTTCTCGGTCACGTTCTCGGCGATCGCGACGAGCATGGCGCCGGCGCCGATGCTGGCGATCAGGGTCGCCAGCTCCGAGGCGTGGAGGTCGGCGACTCGCCGGCGGATCGGCCGGTAGGCCACCAGCTCGAGCAGCACGGCGATCAGGCCGCAGACGACCATCGACATCGGCATGACGATCCACAGCGACAGCGCGCTGTCCTGCGTCACGAGGTACGCGAGCAGGCCGCCGAACATGAAGATGGCGCCGTGCGCGAGGTTCAGGATGTTCAACACGCCCCAGGAGAGCGTCAGGCCCATCGCAAACAGCGTGTAGATCGAGCCGATCACGACCACGTTCAGGAGGTCCTGGGCGTTCATCGGATCTCCTCGGCGCGGCTGGCGCCGCGGCGCCGGGTCAGGCTAGGCGTCTGCAACGGTCCCCCTCGTTCTCCTTCCCCGGACCTCGCCGTCATCCCTCGACGACCGCGCGCAAATCTACCAAGCGATCGGTTGGATGGTCAAGGGGGCCGCATTCGCCTGCGGCACCGTGATTGCGGCGGCGCTCACCAGCGCCGTGCCCTCCCCGCGGTGCTCGACGCCGAGGTCTCGGGCTCCACGTTCAGCCGCCCGTCGCGGTGGCCCGGGCCTCCTGGCGCTCGGCGATCTCGACGAGCGTCCGCTGGTAGTCCGCCGCCTCCTCGGGCGTCGCGGCCTCGAGCCCCATGACCGCGCCGAACATCTGGCCGGCGACGGAGACCAGCGTGATCCAGGCGACGAGCTCGACGATCTCGTTCTCTGAGAACTCCTCGCGGAGCACGTCGAACATCGCGTCGTCGACGCCGGTCGGGTCCTGGACGACCATCTGGGCGAACCCGACCGCGAGCGAGGTCCGGGCGTCGCCCCGGTGGGTCTCCGGTTCGCCGAGCGACGCGCAGTACTCGCAGCCGACGCCGCCGGCGGTGGCCCGGCGGACGGCCTCCTTGAGCTCCAGGGAAAGCAGGCCCTTGAAGCGCAGCGTCGTGTCCAAACGCGCGAAGGCCTTCAGGACCTCAGGCCGCCGTCCCATCACCCGGGCGAGCAGGCTGTTCGACACGGCGTTGCCGTCGGGGTTGACGGGAGCGGGCTCGACGCGCGGCATGGCGTTCCTCGGCTTTCGCTGGCGTTGCGCTCACGCTACCAACCGAGCGATTGGTCAGAAGGAACAGGAGCTGACGCTCGGGTGGCGCTCGGGCTCAGCCCACTGCCGGTGCGGGAGTCTCCTCGAGCAGCCGGCGCAACTCGCGCAGGGCGCGGAAGGAGTAGACCGACATCGCCGGGTCACCGAACGGCGTGATGTTCCACAGGACGACGTCGCGCAGCCCGACCTCCTGGTAGCCGCGGATCTGCGCGGCGATCTGCTCGGGCGTCCCCGACAGGGTGTGGTCGCGGACGACGCCGGCCGGGATGTGCTCGACGATGCGCATGGCCTCCTCGCGCGTCACCGTCGAGGGCAGGAAGGAGTGAAAGCCGGTCCCGCCCTCGAACGGCGACGTCGAGCCGTAGCGCGCGTAGGTCTCCTGCGGCAGGTCGACCGCCGCGAAGAGCAGCCGCGCGAGCGGCGAGTCGCACATCCGCATCAGCGACTCCTCGTCGGGAGCGCACATCACGTAGGCGAGCATCGACGGGGTGATGGCCTCCGGGTCGCGCCCGGCGGCCTCGGCGCTGGCGCGGATCGTGCCCAGCTTCTGGGCGTAGGCCTCCGGCCTGATGTTCGTCGGCAGCCAGCCGTCGGCCAGCCGGCCACAGATGTCGAGCATGCGGGGCCCGTGGGCGGCGAGCCAGATGGGCGGCGGCGTGCCCTCGTAGGGCTCGAGGCCGAGCACGGCGTCCTTGAGCTCGAAGAAGGCGCCGTTGAAGTCCACCGGGCCCTGGGACTCCCACAGCAGCCGGATGACCTGGATGGCCTCCTCCAGGCGCCCGACCGGCTTGCGCCACTCAATCCCGTAGGGCGTCACGTTCATGCGCTCCCCCGACCCCAGGCCCAGGATGGCGCGCCCGCGGGCCAGGTGCGACGCGGTGAGCGCCTGCTGGGCGAGCATCGCGGGGTGGCGCCGGATCGTGTCCGTCACGCAGACGCCGACGCGGATGCGCTCGGTCGCCGCGCCCGCCGCGCCCATCATCATCAGCGGCTCGAAGTAGACGTGGGGGCTGGACTGGTACTTGGCGAGCTCGGTCAGCTCTTCGGTCCAGACCGAATCCGGGGTCCATCCCATCAGGTGGCAGGGCCACCAGATCGCGTCGAAGCCGTCCGCCTCGGCCTGCTGGGCGAACTCCACCGCCTTCAAGGCCGGTGGCATGATTCGCCCGGGAGCGCCCAGGGTCACTCGCATGAAAACGTCCTCTCTGATCGGCTCCGCCGCGGCCGACGGAGTATCGCGGGCCGCCCCGGTGAAATCAACCAATCGCTTGGCAGAACCGATACGCTCCGCCGCCATGCTCGCGTACCGCACCGAGGGCCCGATCGCGTGGGCGACGCTGGACCGCCCGGACAAGCTCAACGCGATGACGCGCGGGTTCTGGGACGAGCTGCGCGGGGTACTGGACACCGCGGAGCGCGACGACGCCGTCCGCGTGCTGATCTTCCACGGAGCGGGCCGCTGCTTCTCGGTGGGCGGCGACATCGAGGGCTTCGGCGACCTCGAGGGCGCGGCCGACAAGCGAGCCTACCTGCGGGAGGCGATCGGTGCCATGCAGGCCGTCGAGGCGTTCCCCAAGCCGACCATCGCCGCCGTGCACGGGCACTGCGTGGGCGGCGGCTGCGAGCTGACGCTGGTGTGCGACATCGTGGTGGCCGACGAGACCGCCCGGTTCGGCACGCCCGAGGCCACCGTCGGGCTCGTGCCCGGACCGGGCATCGCCCGCGGCGGCGCGCACGTCAACCTGCACTGGATGAAGCTGATGGTGCTGGCCGGCGAGATCCTGGACGCGGAGGAGGCGCGGCTCGCCGGTCTGGTCAACCGCGTCACGCCCGCGGGGGACCACCTGGCCGCGGCGCAGGCCCTCGCCGGCAGGATCGCGGAGAAGGCGCCGCTGGCGCTGGCCGTCGGCAAGCAGGTGCTCAACCAGCGCTTCGGCGAGGGCTACCAACACGCGATCGACGCCGTGGGGTACCTGCAGGGGACGGACGACTTCGCCGAGGGCATCGAAGCCTTCAAGCAACGGCGCCAGCCACGATTCGAAGGGCGGTAACTCGTGTCAGCGGACACCACGACGGGCGTGCTCCCAGATCCCTTCGAGGAGCTCGAGCGTCGCCGGCGCCAGGGGGTCGACGGCGGGGGCGCCGACCGGGTGGCGAAGATCCACGACTCCGGGCGCCAGACCGCGCGCGAGCGCATCGAGCAGCTCATCGACCCCGGCTCCTGGTACGAGCTCGGGATGCTGGCCGAGCCGGAGCTGCGCCGGCCCGACCGGGTGACGACCGGGGACGGGATCGTCACCGGGCTTGCGCGGGTCGACGGCCGCCGGGTGGCGATCATCGCGGTCGACGCGACCGTGCTCACCGGCACGACGGCGCCGGTGAACATGCGCAAGCAGAACCGGATCGCCGAGTGGGCCGGGCGGCGCTCGATGCCGCTGATCTGCCTGTCGGACAACGACGGGGGCCGCCTCCCCGACCTGCTCGGGTGGCGGTTCTCCGGCGTGCCGTTCGACTTCGGCAACTTCCTGCAGTCGCCGGCCGGCTTCCCGGCCGTGCCGCACGTGACCGCCGTCCTCGGCCCGAGCTACGGCGACGCGGCGCTGCACGCCGCCATGGGCCACTTCGTCGTCATGCGGCGCGACTCCGCGGTCGCGCTCTCCGGGCCGCCGGTCATCCAGGCGGCGATCGGCGAGGACGTCGAGGCGGAGGAGCTGGGCGGGCCGAAGGTCGCGCACGAGACCAGCGGCAGCGTGCACATGGTCGTCGACGACGAGCCGCAGGTCCTCGCAGCGATGCGCCGCTACCTGTCCTTCATGCCGGACTCCGCGGCGCTGCCCGCGCCGGTCGCTTCGGCGGTCGCTCCCAAGCGCGACCCGGCGGAGATCGGGTCGCTGGTGCCGCGTGAGCCGCGCCGCGGCTACAACATGAACAAGGTCATCGACTGCATCGTGGACGCCGACTCCATGCTCCAGTGGGGGGAGCGCTACGGGCGCAGCCTGATCACGGGTTTCGCCCGCATCGAGGGCAACCCGGTCGGCGTCGTGGCCAGCCAGCCGCTGCAGCGCGCGGGCGTCCTCGACGTCCCCGCGCTGACCAAGCTCGCCGGCTTCGCTCACCTCTGCGACACGTTCAACATCCCGCTGGCCTTCCTGCAGGACGTGCCCGGGCTCATGATCGGCACCGACGCCGAGCGCGGCGGCATCCTGAAGGGCTACAAGAGCGTCGTGACCACGCTCGCCTACGCGCGCGTCCCGAAGGTCGCCATCGTCGTCCGCAAGGCCTACGGCGGCGGGCACATCGCGCTGGGCGGCCGGCCGGTGCGACCCGACCTCCTGCTGGCCTGGCCTACGGCCGAGCTGGGCTTCATGGCGCCCGACACCGGGGTGCGGACGGTCTACCGCCGCCGGCTCGACGCCCTGCTCGCCGAGGAGGGCCGCGACGCGCACGACGCCGTGGTCGCCGAGCTCGAGGCCGAGTGGGCGGCGGAGTCCGCGCCGTGGGAGGCGGCCGCCAACATCATCCTGGACGACGTCATCGATCCCGCCCGCACGCGCCAGGCGATCGCCCAGGGCATCGAGTACGCCTGGCCGGCCGGGCCGCGGGTGACGCCAACCGGCGGCTCGACGTGAGGCAAACGAACGGTTGGTAAAGTGCTCGCCCCGGGACGCACGCGAACGCGAGGTGATCGGTGTGAGTGGGCAGCAAGGCCGTGAGGTGGTCATCGTCGAGGCGGTTCGCACGCCGATCGGCAGGGGCCATCCCCAGAAGGGCTACTACAAGGACCTGCACCCGGCCGACCTGCTCGGGCGCACCTACGTCGAGCTCCTTGACCGCGCCGGCGTCGACCCGTCCGAGGTCGAGGACGTGCTGGCGGGCTGTGCGCAGCAGATCGGGGAGCAGGGCCAGAACGTCGCGCGCAACGCGTGGCTGCAGGAGGGCCTGCCGATCGAGGCGGCGGCGACCACCATGGACCGCCAGTGCGGCTCGGCGCAGCAGGCCGTCAACTTCGGCGCGCTCCAGATCGCGGCCGGCATCCACGACGTCGTGATCGGGTCGGGCGTCGAGCAGATGAGCCATGTCTCGTTCGCGGTGGGCGAGCAGGTGGCCGAGCAGTTCGGGAGCCCGTTCACCGAGCGGTTCTTCGAGCACCACCCGGTCAAGGGCCAGGGCATCGGCGCGGAGATGATCGCCGACCAGTGGGAGATCCCCCGCTCCGAGCTCGACGAGCTGGCCCTGCGCTCCCACCAACGCGCGCACCGGGCCACCGAGGACGGCCGCTTCGAGCGCGAGATGGTCCCCATGCGCCTCAACGGCGACGTCGTCGTGCGCGACCAGGGCATCCGCGCCGAGACGACGCTGGAGGCGCTCGCGTCGCTCAAGCCCGCGTTCAAGCCCGACGGGAAGGTGACCGCGGGCAACGCGTCCCAGATCTCCGACGGCGCCGCCGCGGTACTGCTCATGGCGCGCGAGAAGGCAGAGGCGCTCGGCCTGCGCCCGCGCGCCCGCATCGTCGACCAGACGACGGTGGGCTGCGACCCGGTCAAGATGCTCGAGGGGCCGATCCCGGCCACCACGAAGATCCTCGAGCGCAACGGCATGACGATCGACGACATCGACTACATCGAGATCAACGAGGCGTTCGCGCCGGTCGTCGCGGCCTGGGCGCGCGAGCATCACCCGGACATGGACCGCGTGAACCCGCGCGGCGGCGCGATGGCGCTCGGCCACCCGCTGGGTTCCACGGGCGCCCGGCTGATCACCACGCTGCTGCACGAGCTCGAGGACGACGACAAGGAGATCGGCTTCGTGACGATGTGCTGCGGGGGCGGCTTTGGGACCGGCACGCTGATCCAGCGCCTGTGATGGGCGACGCCGACGCCACCGTCCAGGCCTACTTCGAGGGGATCAACGCCGAGCGCTACGACGACGTGGGGCGGCTGTTCGCGCCCGACGGCGTGCTGGTCGCGCCGGGCACCGAGCCGCGGCGCGGGCCCCGTGAGATCGCCGAGTACTTCCGCGCCGCGCTGCGCCGGTATCCCGAGCACCTCGACGATCCGACGCGGGTGATCGTCGCCGGGCGCACCGTGACGGTGGAGATCCACTTCACGGGCGCGCTCGAGAGCGGCGAGCGCATCGAGTTCGACGCGGTCGACGTGTTCGACCTCGACGACGAAGCGCGGATCGAGCGGCTGTCGTCGTGGTACGACTCACACGCGGTGCGCCGGCAGCTGCAGGCGGCGACGCGGCAGACGGCGTAGCCATGGCCTACGACACCATCGTGGTCGGCGCCGGCACCGCCGGGCTGGTCGCGGCCTGCCTGCTCGCTAAGGAGGGCAGACGGGTGGCCCTCGTCGAGCGCCACCGCTACCTTGGCGGGCGCGCGATGGAGCAGCGCTTCCGGGGTCACCAGCTCGGCCTCGGAAGCCACCTCGTCGAGGACCCGGGCGACAGCCTGACGCGCGCCTGCGAGTACGTCGGGGTGGATCTCGTCCACAGCGAGCGCAGCGACTCGATGCCGTTCTGGGATCGCACGGGCTGGCGGCCCATCCAGGAGCTCTACGGCGGCTCGGCCAAGCAGGGCCTCAAGCGCTGCATCGAGGCCCTGACGGAAATGGACTACGCCGACCTCGAGCGGTGGGACCATGCGAGCCTGCGCGAGTGGATGGCGCAGTACACCACCGACGAGGGCGTCTACCTCGTGTGGGAGGCGATCTCGGTGCTCGAGCAGATCACCTTCCAGCCCTGGGAGCACTCAGCGTCGGAGAACCTCTACGCGCGCAAGCTGCACTACGAGAAGCGGCGCACGGCCGGCTACTCGTTCTGGCCCATGGGCGGCTGGGAGCAGCTGTGGGGGCGGATGGCGGACGCGTTCCTGGGCCTGGGCGGGGAGCTCCTGCAGCCGCGGACCGTCGACCGGGTGCTCGTCGAGAACCGCGAGGTGGCGGGCCTCGCGCTTCGGGACGGTGACGTGCTGGAGGCCCGCGAAGTGGTCGTCAGCGCGCCGGTGTGGGACCTCCCGAAGCTCTTCGACGACGGGGTGCTTCCATGGGACCTCATGCAGCGCATCCGCCTGCTGGCGCGCAATCTGAACAGGGCGTGCTGGCTCGGCTACTGGATCGCCGCCGAGGAGCCGGTGATCGCCATGAGCGATCGCGAGATGGCGTCGTTCTTCGCGACGCCGCGCACGGGGCTGCCCGGGTTCACGCTCAACTTCACCGGCTACGACGGCGACGTCTCGCCCGACGGGGAGTTCCTCACCTGCTTTGGCGCCGCGTTCGACGCCACCGAGCACTACGGCGACCGGCGCTGGTACGAGCAGACGCTGCGCGACCTGTGGCTCGACATCGAGGAGATGCTCCCCGCCGCCCGCCACGCGCTGTGGAAGAAGCCGCACCTCGTGACGACCTACGGCGTGATCTGCAAGCCGGGGCTCGTCGGCGCGACCCGGCCCGACACGCTGGTGCGCGGCCTCGACGGGCTGTGGCTGACCGGCGACACCACCCGGGCGCGCGGCATCGGGGTCGACAAGGCCGCCCGCTCCGGGATCACCGCCGCCGAGGCCGTCCTCGGGCGCCGCCTGAGCTTCTTCGCCGACACGGTCCGCTACTGAGCGTGGTCGGCCCGCCGCCGGACACCTGGGCGGTCGCTCCGGACCGGGCCCGTGCCTTCTGCATGTCGCCTGGGGTCTGGCAGCTGAGACTGCCGCTCCCGTGGCCGGCGGTCCCGCACGTCAACGCGTACGTGCTCGAGTCCGGCGACGCGCCGGTCCTCGTCGATTGCGGGTCGGCGGGCCACCCGAGCCACCGCGCCGCCCTGGCCGCGGCGCTCGGTGGGGCCGGCCTTTCGGTGGGCGACGTCGGGATGCTGGTCGGCACGCACGCGCACTCCGATCACGTCGGGCTCGCCGAGTGGGTGATCGCCGAGAGCGGCTGCGAGTTCCGGATGCACCCGGACACCGCGCACTTCTACGACGCCTTCCGCGAGCCCGAGCGGACCCGGCAGGCGCGAGAGCGCCGCGCGCGGCAGGAGGGCGTCCCGGAGGACGAGCTCGGCGCCTACGGCGACGTACGCGAGGAGACGGAGGGGATCCTCGCGGCGATCGAGCCCGACGTCCCGCTTCGCGACGGGGACCGCATCGGCGCCTGGCACGTCGTCGAGACTCCCGGGCACGCGCCGTCGCACGTCTCACTGTTCGATCCCGAGCGGCGCATCGTCCTGCTCGGCGACCTGCTGGCGCCGGTCTTCGCTCCGTGGTTCGACTACGGCTACTCCGCCGACCCGATCGCCGAGTTCCTCGGCTCGCTCGACCGTATCGAGGCGCTCGGCCCGATGGAGCTCTCGCTCCCGGGGCACGGACGCGCGCTCGAGGACCTCGGCGCGGCCCTCGCGCTGCACCGCGAGGGAGTCGCGCAGCGCCTCGAGGCCACCCTCGCCGCGATTTCCTCGGGGCCCGCCGGGGCTCACGTCCTGACGGGACGCATCTTCGGCCACCTGCCTCCCGTCGAAGCCGTCTGGCGCCTCACCGAGGTCGCCTGCTGCCTGCGGCACCTGCGGCGGGCCGGCGTGGTGGTGCGGCATGAGGACGGGGATGGTCGCTTCTGGTATGGGCGGGCTTGAGGTCACCGAGCTCGTCCGCGCCGAACCCGTCAGCGTCACGCAGACACGCGCGTCGCGGTCAGCGATCGTGGTGATTCAGGACGTCCCTGGGCACGTCAACTAGACCGGATCCTCGCCGAGGAAGGTCTGGCGCAGCGTGCCGCGCTCGTGGACGGACACCACGAGCAGCGGCGCATCGCCGACGTTGCGGAAGCCGTGTGGCGTGTCGGGCGGCACGACGAGCAGCTGCCCGGGCTCGAGCTCGACGACCTCGTCGCCGAACGTCCAGCGCCCGCGTCCCTCGAAGAGGAGGAAGGTCTCGGCGTAGGGGTGCACGTGCAGCTCGACGGCCGCGCCGGGCGGCGTGCGGGTGACGAACACGGAGCAGTCGACGCCGGCGCGGCGGTGCCCCTCGAACAGCGCGGCGGTCGGGCTGACCTCGAGGTCGGAGAGCGCGAGGTGCGTGGCCCGCGGGCGCTCGAGCGGCCCGCCCGCGGAGGCCCACTCCGCGATGCCGCCGCGGTAGGTGCGCACGTCGGCGTAGCCGAGCCCCTCCAGGCGCGCGGCGAGCTCCGGCCCGCGGCTGCAGCTCGCGTCCGTCGAATAGGTGACGATCGACGCGGCCGGCTCCGGCAGCATCCGGCGCACGTGGTCATCGGTGTCCTCGGCGGTCACGTTGAGGGCGCCGGGGAGGTGGCGAAGCCCGAAGACGGCCGGCGGAAGCGCGTCGACGACGGTCACGCCGGTCGCCCCGATGGCGGCCCGCAGATCGTCGCGACCGATCTCGCGTGGCGCCCCGGCCGTGGTCACCGCGCGACCGCCGGCATGCTGTCGATCAGGCGCTGGGCTTCGTCGGCGCCGGCCCCGTCGACCTGGACGTCGTAGCGCTCGGCCTCCATGCCCGAGATCGAGGCGAAGTCCCGGCGCCCGCGGAGCGCCGCGTGACCGAGCGCGCCGAAGACCGCGCCGAAGAGAGCCCCCACCACCACCGCGTAGAGCAGCAGGCCGAGGAAGCCGGGACCCGTGAAGAACAGGCCGAAGAGCACCGCGAAGAGGAGGCCGATGACCGCGCCCTGCATGGCGCCGCTGATCCCGGCGCGGGCGGTGGTCACGCGACCGGCGACCCGCTCGACGGTGCGCAGCCCCGTGCCGACGATCGCCACGTGCTCGACGGCGAAGCCCTGGTCCGACAGCCAGTCGACCGCCCGCTCCGCCTCCCGGTAGCTCGAGTAGCTCGCGACCGTCCGCCGCGCGCCGCCTCCGGCCGGTTGCCCACCCGCGCTGGTGCTCATCTCGTCCCTCGCCTCCTGTCGATCCGGGCTCAAGCGTAGGGCTCGCCGACCGACAACGGGGAGAGACGTCGGTCGTCCCGCCTCGACGAACGGACCGATCCGGCCGACGCCCGCAGGACCCTCCCGATGGCGCCCACCTCCAACAGCCTGCCGGCTCCGGCATCCCACTCGCCAGGCGAATGCACGTCCTGATCGCCGACGACGACGCGGTCGCCCGTCGCGTCACCTCGGCGGCGGTCGAGCGGCTCGGGCACCGCTGCTCGGTCGCCGTCGACGGCGACGAGGCCTGGCGGATCTTCCAGGACGGCGGCGTCGAGGTCGTCATCACCGACTGGGAGATGCCCGGCCTGGACGGCACCGCGCTGGCCGGCCGCATCCGCGCCCATCACGGGTCGGCCTACTCCTACATCATGGTGCTCACCGGTCGGGCCGACGAAGGCTCCGCCCTGGCCACCATGCTCGCGGGCGCCGACGACTACGTGCAGAAGCCGCTCAACGTCGCCGACCTGGAGCGCAAGCTCGTCGTCGCCGAACGCGTGACGGCGATGCACAACGGGATGCACGACGCCGCCCGCCAGGACGCGCTGACCCAGATCGGCAACCGGCTGCGGCTCTCCGAGGACCTGATCGCGCTGTGCGGCCGGGTGGAGCGCTATGGCCACGTCTACAGCGTGGCGCTGCTCGACATCGACCACTTCAAGTCCTACAACGACCTGAGCGGTCACCTCGAGGGGGACGCCGCCCTCCGCGCGGTCGCGGGCGTCCTCGCCGCCCAGGCCCGCAGCGGCGACTCCCTCTACCGCTACGGCGGCGAGGAATTCCTCATGCTCCTGCCCGAGCAGAACCTGGAGGGCGCCGCGATGGCGGCCGAGCGGCTGCGGGCCGCGGTCAAGGCGCTGGCGATCGCCCACCCCGCGGGCGGCGTCGTCACCGTCAGTGCCGGGATCGCCAGTCTCGGCACGCCCGCCGCCTCGCCCGAGGAGATCCTGGACCTCGCCGACCAGGCGCTGTACCGGGC
>CALMNS010000107.1 GCA_937871635.1 uncultured Solirubrobacter sp. | reverse complement strand
TCGTCAGCCTCAAGGTCGCCGAGGGCGACGTCGTGACGCAGGGGCAGCCGCTGGCCGTCGTCGAGGCGATGAAGATGGAGTCGACCGTCACCAGCCCCCGGGCCGGCACGGTCACCGAGGTCGCCGTCACCGACGGGCACGCCGTCGAGGCAGGCGACCTGCTCGTCGTGCTGAGCTGAGCCCTGGCTCGTCGAGCCTTCGCAGTAGCGGTCCGAGGATGCGCGGCGGCAGTCCTGCAGCGGTGACGGGCACGGGGCCGGCGCGACCTCGCACCCGTCACGGCAGGCAGCCGTCGGCTCGTCGGCGGCCGCCGCGGGATCGGCGCCCCGCGGCGTGATGACCGCCCCTACGGGACGGTGAGCACGATCTTGCCCTGCAGGTGTCCCCGGGCGGCCCGCTCGTGCGCCAGCCGGGCGTCCGCGAGCGAGAAGATGCTGTCCGTGTGCACAGCCGCCGCAGTAGCCACGCCGCCCCCGGCGCAAGAAGACGCCGGACGCCGGGCGCGGCGTGACCGCCATCTGCAAGTGGCTGTCCTGCTGCCGTCACCCACCAGGCGCCGGCGCCGGCGCCGTCGCGAACGCCATCCGACCAGGCGACATGCCGGTCAGGTCCATGCCTCCGCGCGCGCGACCCCCCGCCTGGCTGAGGAGGTGCCTGTCAGCCGGCGCGGGTGCCGGTGCCGGTGCCGGACGGCCTGATCGTCGGCAGGTCGTTGTCGAGGCCGCCCGCGGCGCGGTCGCGTGCGGTCGCGAGCGAGCTGCGTTCTACCTCGACCCACCGGTCGCTGAGGTCGCTGACCTCGTCGATCTCGTCAGGGCTCAGGACACGCGCTCCGGTGGCGTCGGCGACGGCGATCTGGACCGGCGCTGCGACGTTCCAGGAGGAGACGTCGCAGACGGTGGAGATGACGCGGTAGGCCAGGACGGTGCCCAGGTGCAGGTCGACGGGCGAGTCGAGGTAGTGCGCGAGAGCGGCGCGGACAACAGAGGCGTACTCGCGTCCGCTGCCGATCGCGACGAGCCGGTCGGCGTGGCAGTCGACGACGGCGAGGTCCTGCTGGACGCGGGTGAACGTCGGCTCGCCGTCGTGCCAGCCCAGGACGAGGACGTCAGTGGCGTGCGCGGCGAGATCGGCGGCGTTGCCGCCGGGCGGGACCGCGATCGTGCTGTAGGCGGTGTTCATCCTGGGCGGTAGCGCCTCGACGAGCGCGGTCGGGGGGACGCCTGGCTTGTCCAGGGCGGGGTCGGCGAGGACTTCTTCGACCTGCTGGCCCATGAACAGCGATCCGGCGTACGTCCAGACGGTCGGCGCGCCGGTCATCGCGTGGACTTTGACGATCGGCGCGGCGACGCGGCCGCTGCTTCCCATGCTGTCGCTGGCGACGAGCACGCCGTCGGAGCAGACCAGTCCGATCGCGACCGTCACCGGCTGTTCCAGCGGGACTCGGTCGCGTACTCCGGGTAGGCGGCGTACACCTCGCGCAGGAGCGCGTTGAAGTCCTTGCTGGTGACGTAGGCCCGGACGGTGGTCAGGAACTCCTTTTCGTCCGGCGGCAGCGAGTCCCACAGCTCGTCGGCGGCTTGCTGGCCTTGTTCGGTGAGCATGTACCGGCCGTACCGGGACCCAGCGGTGGCGCTGGTCCTCAAGAGCCCGGTGGCGGCCAGGCCCCGCAGGTCGTCGACGAGCTCCCGGCAGTACGGGCCCCAGTCGTACGCGCGGTAGGGGTAGAGGCCGTTCCACCGGGCGGACCCGCGCAGGGTGAGCAGGAACACTGCCTTCTGCATCCGGATCCGGTCCAGCGGGTACGCGCCGTCGGCCTGGCCGGTCTGCGAGGCGCAGAGCAGCAGGGGGAGCCAGTGCCTTGCGGGCCCGTTGGCCGGCGAAGCGCCGGGCACAGCTAGTCCTGCTGCGTCGGCGCGGGAGGCCCGTCGTCGGCCGGGTGCGGGGCTGCGGCTACCGGCGGCGTGAGGACCGGACGGGCCCATTCGGGCAGCGTCGCGAGTTCGCGGGCGGGTGTGGCGAACATCTGGTTGAGCCACTCGGCTTCGCTGGTCATGATTTGTCCGTTCCCAGGAGGCGGCGGCCCGCCTCAGTCTGCATGGTGTGCTGGCCCGGGGAAGGGACCCGAGGCTAGCCGAGCGTCCGTGTCGCGCTCAGCAGGACTCCATCATCGGGGTCCGACATTCTCGTCCGCGGGCACCTGCCATCCGCCGGACCGCAGGCGCCGTCCGAGGTCTGTCGCGACTTCGAGTTCGAGGACGTGCGGGGAGTGCGTCACGTCGGAGTCGACGACGAGCCGGGGGCGGGCGCTGCCCGGCTGCCACGCGTCGTACTTGCCGCTCGCCGGGTCCCGCCCGCGTCCGGTCTTCGCGAACACCGACCGGAACAAACGCGGGGCGATCCCCTCGAACGGCCGGAACGAGACGCGGTCCGGGCGGGCGTCCGGGCCTTCGTCGACCTCGTCGGCGTACATCTCCCGGACCTGCGATTTCGGGTAGGCGTCCACGTAGACGACCTCCCTGATGCCGGTCGCGATGATCAGCCGGGCGCATTCGTGGCAGGGGTAGGTCGTGGTGTAGAGCCGCAGTCCGTCGAGCGGGGTGCCGCGCCGCGCGGCCGTGCAGATGCACGCCATCTCCGCGTGGGCGATCCGGCCGAACTCCAGCAGGTCCCCGACGCGGCTCTCGTGGAGCGGCCCGTCTTTCGCCAGCGCGATCTTGCCGGGGGCGGCGGTTCCCACGGCCGGGGCCTTGTCGGAGAGCCAGCCGTGCTCGCGGAGCCGGTGCAGGATGTCCTCGACGATGGCGAGCTGCTGCCGGTCGTTCACGTCGTAGCCGTACTGGAAGTCGCGGTGGTCCCTCTTGTCGCCGGGCCAGTACTGCCCGCCGAACGCCTTCGGGGCCTCGTTCGTCCCGGCGACGACGATCTCGCCGTCGTTGTCGACGACGACCGCGCCGACTTGCCGGCCGGCAGCGGAGGACCGGAACGACGCCCCGGACGCCTGGTACATGGCTTGCTCGTCGCGGGTCGGCGTGACGAACCAGTCGCCGAACAGCAGCCGGACCAGCCGTGCTGTGGGCTCGGCGATGCTCCTGCCGCTGCGGGCGGCGAGGTAGACGTCGGCGAGCTCGAACGCGCTCTGGACGCTTTGGCCGAGCGGGTCGTTCGCGTCCTGCTGGTCCCTGGCCATCAGCTCGGCCGTCTGGGACGCGTACCAGCCGTCGTCCTTGCCGGGGTGCTCGTGGCGCAGCCGGCCCATGACGGCCTTCTCCCGTTCCTCCCCCGGGGACCAGACCGCGACCAGGACGAACCTGGGCCCGTAGACCGCGCGAAGGCGCTTGACTTCCTCCTTGCGCTTGAGCGACCGGACGAGAACGGCCACCGCCTCCCGCGTGGCCGCGGTCGTCTTCTGTGCGCGGCGGGTCCGGATCTCCGCGACGGACAGAGCAGCGGCGGCGTCGGGCCCGGCCGCGGCACGGAGCAGGTCGCCCTGCTGCATGAGGTCTTCCATCAGGGTCTGCGCGCCGGTCGGCTGCTGCTTCGCCGCGGAGTACAGCCGAGAGATGAGCAAGCTGATCCGGAGCGGCTCTGTCTCGTAGTTGACCAGCCGCAGCGCATCCGACAGCGCCGCCTCGACCGGGTCGAGGTCGGTGCCGAGCGCCCCGACGAGCCCGATGACGATCTCGGGCCGCTTCACGACGGTCACCGGCTCGCCGGCCGGCGGCTCAGCGGAGGGCTGTTCGGTCACGTTCGTCCCGTCGTCGGCGTGCGCGTCGACGACAGGTATACGGGACCGGCCGCCGCCGCGGGGCCAGACCGGCCTGCCGTCAGGCCGCTGCGGCGGACTACTTCTTCGGCGTGTCGGCGCCGGGTAGGCGCGAGCGCGACCCATAGTTGGCTGCAGGAGGAGGCATGGCGCAGATCGGGCAGGCGAGGCGGTGTTCTGTGCTGCCCGGTCGGGTCCTGGCGTACGCCCAGGCCGAGTCCCCCGCGGCCGGCGCCGTCGCGCCGCTGACCTCGGGCCACGGCCGCAGCGGCATGGTCCTGCGGGGCTGCGGCGCGGCCTCGCAAGTCCGCGGGCTGCGGGCCGTCGGGGACCAGCAGACTCTCGTCGTCGACGTCGCCGCGTGGGCGACGAAGGACGCGACGCCGAGCAAGCCGCTGGCTCTGCCGCAAGGCGACGCGCTGTTCCATGTCGGGCTGGACGAGTGGGCCCACGGCCACGTGAGGGCCGGCGCGGACGCGGTGCTGTCCCCGTCGCTGTTCGTCCGCGCCGACGACTGGGAGTCCGCCCGGGCCGTTGTCCGGGCAGGACGCGAGAAGACCCGCCCGGACGTGTGGACGCTCCTCGCGACCGACGCTGCCGCTCTCGACCCAGCCCGCCTCCCCGCGCTCCTCGATGTCGTCGGCGAGGAGTCAGCCGGCCATCCGATGGCGTTCGTGTTCGCGGGCACCGGCGACCCGCTCGCCGTCGGCCACCGGGCCGCCGGGCTCCGGGCGCTCCTCGCGGCGCTGCCCGGAAGCCTGATCGTCGGCGTCGATGTGCTGATGGGCACCGATGTCGCCGCGCACGGCGGCACCGCCGCGATCGGCGCGACCGGGTCGCTGCGCCGCCCGAGCCGGCCAGGCGACACCGGCCGCGGGTTCGCGAACGGTTTCGCGCCGGGCGCGTTCCTCCGCGACCTGTGGGAGCTCCGCAGCCCCGACACGTACGCCGACTGGTACGCCAACAGCCCGTCCCCCGTCTGCCAGGAGTGCGACGGCCGGGCGGTCGACTCGTTCACCGGCAGCCCCGCCGACAAGGCACGGGTGTTCGCCCACAACGCCCACGCTTGGCTCGACGTCGCCGACGAGATCTCCCGCCGCCAGCCGCACGCCGCCCGGCAATGGCTCGACGCAGAGCGCCGCCGCGGGTTCGAGGCCCATCTCGCGCTCACCGGGACCGGGACCGCCCTCGCCGCGGACCGTCTCCTGCGGCGGCTGTGCGAGCTCGACGACCCGCACCATCGACGCGCGCTGCCTACAGGAGCCTGGCTCTGAGCCACGCCCCGTAGGCCCGTTCCCGGAACCGCCACCCCGCCGGCTTGACGTACCGCCGCACGAACGCCGCCGGCGCGACGACCTCCCGCACCGACCCGTCCGGCTCGCGTGCCCAGACCCCGGTCCCCGCGGCGTCGGCCTCCCACAACCTGTCCGCCGGCACCCTGGCCCGGTCCAGGAGCACGACCCGCGGCGCGACAGCCCCGAACGCCGCGGCCCGCCGCAGGCCGTCGGCCCACCGCCCGGCCTCCACGACAACCGCGTTGATGTCCACGGCAGGGACCGCCACACGCCGCACCGCCAGCTCTGGCCCCGGCAGCCACTCCACGCACCCCGACGGCGCGGACCGCAGCTCGCCCGCGACCCGGTCCCCCAGATCAACAGCGCGAACCGCGACGCCGGGGGGCAGGCACATCAACGCGTCGAGCAGCGGTAGCGACGTCACCGCGCCGAGACCGCACGCCTCCCGGCGGCCGTGCTCGTCGCGGTCAACGACGACGACCGCCGACGCGACAGCGCCCGCCAGCACCGCCCCGCCCCGGACGACGAGCCCGGTCGTCACTGCGCACGGCGAAGGCGCGACAGCAACTCGGCCCGGCATCACCCCAGCATTATGCGCACCTGCGCGCACCTGCGGAACAGTTGACACACACTTACGCGAAGTTGATTCTACTGTCTGTGGTGTCCGGTAACGACGTGCCGTTGTCGCTGCGCGAGCTCGCCCAAGAAGCCCGCGTCTCCGAAACGACCCTGCGGAACTGGACGAAGCTCTCCCCGCGGCCTCTCACCGGGACCCGCACAGGCAGGACCACGCTCTACACGTGGACGCAACTGCGCGCCTTCTGCGCCGACCACGAAGACCTCCCGAAGTCCCGGTCCGTCCAGAAGACCAGCAGACAACCCCCGCCCGGGGCGCTGCCCGCCGACCTCGCCCACGTCTCAGCCGCCCTCCACAACCTCCGCGCCGCCGCGGGCTCCACCCTCGACGCCGCGCTGAGCTCGGTGCGGCTCGCCGAGGCCACCGCCGCCTCGCACCGCGAACAAGTCGAGGCCCTGCAGGCGACCATCAGCGCCTACGACGACCTCATCACCCAACTGACCGCGCCCGCCAACGCACCCCGCTGACACCCCGGCCCCGCCCGGTGACGACGAAGGCGGGGGCCGGCTCCCCACCACGGGAGGATGGCCCCGTGACCGATCCCGTTGCTGCCGCGGCCCGCCGGTTCCGCCAGGCCCTCGACACCGGCCGCTACGCCTCCGTCGGCCTCCGAACTTTCCCCCGCGGCGCATGCGGCGACGCCTGCCTATTGCTCGGCCAGTACCTCCGCGACCGCGGCCACGGCGACTGGACCTACCGCACCGGACGCGACACCGACGGCCACACCCACGCTTGGCGCGAACACGACGGGACGCTGCTCGACATAACCGCCGACCAGTTCAACGACGGCCAACCGCCCGTCGTCGCCACGACCGACCCGTCCTGGCACACCCGATTCCAGCCGTTCGGACAGCCCCGCCGCGCAGACCTCAACTTCGAAGGCCCAGCCGCCGGACCGCTCCGCACCGACTACGCCGCCGCAGCAACACTCGCCGACACCTACCCTTTTTGGCCGCCTCGGCCAGGACCGCAGCACCGAGCTTCCAGCTGATGTTGTCGCAGTCGATGAGCACTGCGACGCGCATAGCGTCCGTCATGCGGCTCCCGGCGCCGGAGGAGGGCTTTGCGCGTCAGACAGTCCCACAGACAGCAGGCGGCCATCGTCGGGCGGTCGCGACGACGGACTCGCGCATCGCCCCGCTGTGAGGCGCCGTGCTACAACGGCAAAGCGGCCTGCGGTCCCGGTGTCGCAGGTGCGACAGGCTGATCGCGTTCCCATCCGCTTCTGCCCGGACCGAACGGTCTTGCGCCGTTCTTTCCGGACGGACCCCGACCGCTTCACGCTCCGCCCAGCTGCTGCTCCAGCCCGGCGATCAGGTCCTCGTCGACGCCTTCCAGCAGGTGTCCGTAGCGGTCCATCGTCATGACGATCGAGGCGTGCCCGAGCCGGTGCTGGATGGCTTTGATCGGCGCACCGGAGGCGATCAGCATCGCGACGTGACTGTGCCGCAGGTCGTGGAAGCGCGGCGCCGGGACGAACCCGGCCGCGGCCGTCGCCGGCCGCCAAATGCGGGCATGGAAGTTGCTGCGCCGCAGCGGAGCGCCGTCCTCGTTGGTGAAGACCAACTCGCCGGTGTGGCCCTGCAGGTGCGCCGCGAGCACGGTCAGCAGCGTCGGGGGGAGGCTGACGTAGCGGCGGGACAGCGCCGTCTTCGGCTCACCGAACGACAGCGCGCCGTTGACGTCGACCAGGGTCTGGAACCGGGCTGACGGCCGGTGTGGCGTCGTACGCGCAAGTTTTGCCCCACGTTTGCCCCATGATCTTGCTCGGGAGGGCTCCCCGGGGGCCTCAGGTCAGCGGCTCATGGCCGCTGACCTGCGGTTTCGTGGGGTGAGTGACGGGGCTCGAACCCGCGACAACCGGGATCACAACCCGGTGC
>CALMNS010000106.1 GCA_937871635.1 uncultured Solirubrobacter sp. | reverse complement strand
GCACGCGGGTCGGGGAGCGACGCGTGGCGGACGACCCCGCCGTCCTCGAGCCGGGCGGCCAGGGCCGGCAGCGCCTCGGGGGCGGACGTACCGGACCGCCACCGCCCGCGCACCCGCACGAGACCGGAGCCGCCGGCCGACGGCAGCCACTCCACGGTCTCGACGACCATGGCCGCGCTGTGCTCCTCGGGTGTCGGGCTCATCTTCGCCCCCTATCGTCTCAGGGCGCGCGGCGGCTCGCCCACGCCCGGCTCAGCCCCGCTTGCCCAGCGCCGCCAGCAGGCCCACCACGAGGGCCACCACTCCCGCGAGCACCGGCTTGGGAAGCAGCGTGGGGCCGTACTTGCGGCGCAGGAAGAGCTTGGCGGCACGGACCACCAGCTTGCCGATCAGCGTGTAGATCATGGCGCGCACGCTACCGGCCCGGCGCCCGCCCTACGACTCGCGCAGGCGGTGGGCCATCCGCGACTGCAGCGACCAGATCTCGATGAACCCGGGCGACGCGTGCTGGGAGAACAGGCCCCCCGACTGGGCGAAGGAGGCCAGCGACGCGTCGTAGACGGCGTTCGGCGACTCGCGGGTGACCACGCGGACCGACCCCTTGAACAGCTTGAGCCCGATCGTCCCCGTCACCCGTTCGTTGACGCGCTCGACGTAGGCCTCGATGTCCGTCCGCAGCGGCTCCCACCACAGGCCGGCGTAGACGAGGTAGGCCCACTGCTGGTCGAGCCGGGGCTTGAACTGGTTCTGGTGGATCGTGCCGCAGAGCCGCTCGAGCTCGGAGTGCGCGGTGAGGATGAGCGCCGCCGCCGGGACCTCGTAGATGTCGCGGACCTTCAGGCCGACGATCCGGTCCTCGATGTGGTCGACGATCCCGACGCCGTGCCGGCAGCCGAGCTCGGCCGCGCGGTCGAGCAGCTCGACCAGACCGAGGGCCTCGCCGTCGATCGCCACGGGCACGCCCGCCTCGAAGGTGATCTGCACCGTCTCGGGCTCGTCGGGCGCGAGCTCGGGCCGGGTGACGAGCTGGAAGACGTCGTCGTCCGGCGCATGGGAGAGGTCCTCGATCCACTTGCCCTCGCTCGAGCGCCCCCACAGGTTGTCGTCGATCGAGTAGGGGGCCGACTCCGTGCCGCCCTTGACCGGGATCCCGTTTGCCCGCGCGTAGGCGATCTCCTCGTCGCGGCCCATCTGCCACGAGCGGACCGGGGCGATCACCTTGAGCTCGGGCGCGAGCGTCGCGATGGTTGACTCGATCCGCACCTGGTCGTTGCCCTTGCCGGTGCAGCCGTGGGCGATCGTGTCGCAGCCCGTCTCGCGCGCGTAGTCGACGGCCAGCTTGGCGATCAGCGGCCGGCCCAGGGCGGTGAACAGCGGGTAGCCGTCGCCGTAGTTGGCGTTGGCCTTGATCGCCGGGAGCACGTACTCGTGCGCGAACTCCTCGCGGGCGTCGACCACGTGGCAGTCGAGCGCGCCGAGCCGGAGCGCCTTGCCGCGGACGACCTCGTAGTCCTCCCCCGGCTGGCCGAGGTTGATCGTGAGCGCGACGACCTCGGCCTCGTACTCGTCCTGGATCCACTTGAGCATGACGCTCGTGTCCAGGCCGCCGGAGTAGAGGAGCAGGACGCGCGAGACCTCCTCGGGCTCGGCCAGGTAGCCGGCCACGCGGACGGCGGTCGGATCCGCGACGTGGCGGACCTCGGTGCGGGCGTTCGGGTCGGGGAGCGCGGTCTCGTCGGTCATCGGCGCGGAGCCTAGCCGCGGGGTGGTCGGGGGTCGGGCAGCGAGAACCCGCAACGGGGACCGTTCGCGCGCGCCAAGCGCCCGTCGAGCGTCGCCAGGGTCGCGCCGAGCGCTCCGGCCAGGGCGACGTGCCACGCGTTGTAGACCGGGAGGTTCGTGCGCAGCGCCGACGGTCAGGGGCGATCGGCGTCGCGGCGGGCCAGGATCGCCTCGGCGCTCAGCGAGCTGCCGGTGGCGGCCTTCCGCGCCCGGACCCTCGCCATCCACGTCTCGGCGTCCGGCGCGCCGGCCAGCTCCACCAGGCGATCGCGGCGTCAACGCGTGCATCTGCCACCCCTCGTTCCAGCGGAGCCGACAGGGGGTGCCAACGCATCGCCAGGGCGTGCTCGAGCCACCCCGAGCGACCGGCGACTGAGCGAGGGGTGGCGAATGCACGCTCCACCCGCCCCACGCTGCCACCCACCGCGCCGATCGGCCAGCCGCTCCGCAGACCTATCACTCAATGAGCAGTTCCCAGCGCATCAACGCAGAGAGCCTCGTCGAACGGAGCGCCAGGCGTGGCAGAGGTCCCGCGCGGCCTCCGGCCAGGCCGGGTGTTCGAACGCGAAGCCCGCCTCGAGCAGGCGCCCCGGGACGACGCGGCGGCTCTTGAGGACGAGCTCTGACTCGGTGCGCAGGGCGACGGCGCCGACCTCGACCATCCACCTGGCCGCCGGCAGGCCGATCCGCCGGCCCCACGCCGCGCGGAGGTCGCGCATGAACTCGGCGTTGGGCAGCGGCTGGGGAGCGGCGAGGTTGACCGGGCCCGCGAGCGAGTCGTCCGCGATGATGCGACCGACCGCGCGGACGAAGTCGAGGTGGTGGATCCAGGAGACGTACTGCCGCCCGTCGCCGGCGCGGCCGCCGAGCCCGCGGCGCACGAGCCCGAGCAGCACGTCGAAGACACCGCCGCGATCGGGGCTCATGACCATCGCCGAGCGCAGCGAGACCTTGCGCGTGCCGGGCACGTCCGCCGCGGCGAGCTCCGACTCCCACGCGCGCGCGACCTCGATGGAGAAGCGCCACGTGTCCGGGGCGCCGGGCTCCCCGCCACCGAGGATCCCGGTCCGCTCGTCGTTGCCGGCGTCGTAGCGATGCGCGTAGATCGTCGCGGTGCCGGCCTGCAGCCAGACCGGCGGCGGTCGCCGGGCCCGGGCGATGGCTTGGCCGACCACCCGCGTCGAGTCGACGCGCGAGCGCATGATCTCGTCCCGGTTGGCCGGCGTGTAGCGGCAGTCGACGCTTCGTCCGGCGAGGTTGATCACCACGTCGGCACCGTCGACCTCGTCCGTCCAGGGGCCGAGCGTGCGGCCGTCCCAGGCCACGGCCCGTCCCGGTCCGTTCGCGGTCCCGCTGCGACTGAGGACGACGATGTCGTGGCCCTCCGAGGCGAACGCCCGGGCGAGGAGCGTCCCGACCTGGCCGCTGCCGCCCGGGATGACGACCCGGTGGCTCAGCGCATCCGCCGCGTGCGCTCGTCCGCCGGGTCGATCCGCGCCCGGCGCGCCTCGTCCCGCGGGACGACAGGATCCCAGCGTTCGCGCGGGGTGGGAGCCGGCTCGCGGCGGGGCGGCTCGACCGGACGCGCGGGACGCGGGCTGCGCGCCCGCCGGTCCATGACCTCGAGCCCGATGGAGACGGCAAGCCCCAGCAACCCCACGAAGAAGAGGATCGAGCCGAGCGTGCCGATCTCGATCCCGGGCACCTCGAAGTCCACCGCGTAGGCGAACACGAGACCCACGGCGATCAGCGCGAGCGAGGTGCCGATCTTCATCCGGCGTCCAGGACGGGAAGGGCGGGCGCGCGGGGCACCCGCCTCAGGTTAGTCGCCCCCGCCCAGGCGCAAGGGCCGGAAGCGCGCGATCCTGCGCGCCTTCGACGCCCGCTCGCGGGTCGGGATCTGCAGGGCCCGCAGCTCGACGCTCGCGCTGAACGGCGTGTCGCTCGGCCGGAACGAGGGCGCGTCGCGGCCGAGGAGCTCGAGCTTGAGCGTGTGGCCGGCCGCGAAGCGGTAGCCGTTGGCGTTGAGCTGGAAGAGCACGCTGCGGTTCTCGTTGCGCTCGAGACGGTAGACGCCGCGCGACACGAGCCGTTGCCGGCGGGTGGCGCGGTCGACGTCCCACAGCCGGCCCACGAGCTGGCCGTTCGAGCCCGCCGCGCGCACGCGGACGGCGATCGTCGGGCTGCCCAGGAGGGTCACCGCGCGCCGCACCGGCACGAGGTACTGCGCGGTCCCGGGCGCCGCGGCCCGCCGGTAGGGGACCTGCCGGCAGACGCTGCTCGCCGCGCCGCCCAGGGGCGCGAC
>CALMNS010000105.1 GCA_937871635.1 uncultured Solirubrobacter sp. | reverse complement strand
GGACCCGACCGCGTCGAGCTGGGCGGCCAGCGCGGCGCGGTCCAGGCCGCGCTCGCGCTCGAGCATCGCGCTCACCGCCGACTCGGGATCGACCGCCGCCTCGCCGTAGCCGCGCTGGAGCGCCCGGATCACCGCGCGGACCTCGTCCGGCTCGGCGTCGAGCGTCTCGCGGGTCACGCAGAGCACGAGCTCGGGGTAGGCCGGGGCCCCGAAGTCGTCCACGCGGAACTCGCGGAAGCGGCCAGGGGCGCGCTCGCGCAGGGCGACTCCCTCGACGTTCCAGAACGCGGTGGCGGCGTCGACCCGCCCGGCCAGCAGCGCCTTGACCGCCTCGAAGCCGATCGTCGTCTCGCGGACGCGCGCCGGGTCACCGCCGCCGCCCCGGACCACGGAGCGGAGCACCGCCTCGTCGGAGGGCAGGCCGGTGACCCCCGCCCGGCCGCCCTCGAGGTCGCGCGGCGTGCGGGCCGACGCCCGGGCGAGGACCGCGGCCAGCGGCCGCTGGACGACGGCCATGACCCCGACGACGTCGGCGCCGCGCTCGCGGGCGAGCCCGAGGTCGTGGATGTCGAGGACGGCGAGGTCCACCCGACCCGTGCGCAGCAGGCGCAGCGCGTCGGTCGAGGCGCCCGGCTTGCGGATCCGCAGCTGCACCCCCTCGGCGTCGTCGAAGCCGCGCTCGGCCGCCAGGTAGATCCCCGCGTGAACGGCGTTCGGCGCGAAGTCCAGGAGGAGCCGCGGCTCGGTCTCGGGCCGGTCGGAGCCTGTGGTCCCGCCGCAGCCGGCCAGGAGGAGCAGGAGGATCAGGAGGACGGTCGGACGGGCGCGGAACACGGGGCCGACTGTAACCTCGCGGACATGCCCTCCCTCGTGCTCGGTCCGATGCTCCGCTACGTCGGCGATCGCGACGCCACGATCTGGGTGGAGACTTCCGCGCCGTGCGAGGTCTCCGTCCTGGGCTGCTCGGCGCCGACCTTCGCGGTCGCCGGGCACCACTACGCGCTCGTGCACTGCGCCGGCCTCGAGCCGGGCACGTCCACGCCCTACGAGGTGACGCTCGACGGAGAGGTCGCCTGGCCCCAGGCCGACTCGGAGTTCCCCGCGAGCGTCGTGCGGACGACGAACGGCGCCGCCTCCGTGAAGCTGATCTTCGGCTCCTGCCGGGTGAGCGCGCCGCACGAGGAGCCCTACTCGCTGCGCAAGGACGAGGACGAGGCGGGCCGCGAGGTCGACGCCCTGCGCAACCTCGCCATGCGGATGCGCGACTCGCCCGTCGAGGACTGGCCGCACACGCTGATCATGCTCGGCGACCAGGTCTACGCCGACGAGGTGTCGCCCAAGACCCGCGAGGACATCAAGGCGCGCCGGGACACGAGCCTGCCGCCCTACGAGACCATCGCGGACTTCGAGGAGTACACGATGCTCTACCGCGAGGCGTGGGGGGAGCCCTACATGCGCTGGCTGCTCTCCACCGTGGCCACCGCGATGATCTTCGACGACCACGACGTCCACGACGACTGGAACACCTCGATCGAGTGGATCACCGAGATCCGCGCGACGGGCTGGTGGGACCGGCGGATCGTCGGCGGCTTCTCGACCTACTGGCTCTACCAGCACCTCGGGAACCTCTCCCCGGACGAGCTCGACGCCAACGAGCTCTACTGCCGCGTCCGCGAGGACGCCGCCGACGCCACCCAGGTCGTGTTCGACTTCGCGTTCTGCTCGGACCGGCAGGTGGAGGGCGTGCGCTGGTCGTTCGCGCGCGACATCGGGTCGGCGCGGCTGGTGATGGTCGACTCGCGGGCCGGGCGGGTGCTCGATCCCGGCCGGCGGTCGATGGTCGACGACGACGAGTTCGCGTGGATCGAGGAGCAGGTCTCGGGCGACTTCGACCACCTGCTGATCGGCACGTCGCTCCCGCTGCTGCTGGCGCCGGGCATGCACTACCTCGAGGCCTGGAACGAGCGGCTCTGCGACGGGAAGTGGGGCCCGGTCGGGACCCGGGTCGGCGAGAAGCTCCGCCAGGGGCTCGACATGGAGCACTGGGCGGCGTTCGGCGACTCGTTCGACCGCATGTGCGCCCTGATCGAGGAGGTGGCCACCGGGCGCCGCGGCCGGGCGCCCGCCACCGTGGTCACCCTCTCGGGCGACGTGCACCACGCCTACCTCGCCGAGGTCGGTTTCCCGACGGGCACCCGGGCCCAGTCGAACGTCTGGCAGGCGACCTGCTCGCCGTTCCGCAACCCGCTCGACTCCCACGAGCAGCGGATGATCCGCTTCGCCACCTCCAAGGCGGGGACGCTGGTCGGGCGGACGCTGGCCAAGACCGCCGGGGTCCCGGATCCGCGCCTGCGGTGGCGCTTCGTCCACGACGCGCCCTGGTTCAACAACCAGGTCGCCACGCTGGAGATCGACGGGCGGGTGGCCAGGATGCGGCTCGAGAAGACGCTCGACGACGCCAGCGGGGCCGTGGCGCCCGGGCAGGACCCGAAGCTCCGGCTCGAACCTGTGTTCGAGCACGCGTTGGCTTAACAAGAGCCAACGACATGAATCCGGCCCCCGGTGCATAGTGGGGTGAGTGCTCAAGACCGACGCCGAGCTGCTTTCCGCGGCGCGGCAGGATCCCCAGGCTTTCCGCGAGTTCTACGAGCGCCACGCCGTCCGCGTGCGCTCGTGGTACCTGCGGGAGACGGGCTCCGAGGCCGCCGCCCTCGACCTCACGGCCGAGACGTTCGCGCAGGCCTGGCGCGGGGTTCGGCGCTTCCGCGACGAGGCGGACGGCTCGGGCGCGCCGTGGCTCTTCGGGATCGGGCGCAACCTCCTGCGCCAGTATCGCCGCTCCTGGCGCGTCGAGACCGCCGCCCGCGCCCGGCTCGGGCTTCCGCTCGCGTTCGCTGAGTCCGACGAGTACGAGCGCGTCGACGAGCGCATGGAGGCCGCCCGCCTGCGGCCCGCCCTGCGCACCGCGGTCGGCGCCCTGCCCTCCGAGCAGCGGCGCGCGCTCGAGCTGCGGGTGGTCGAGCAGCTCTCCTACGACGAGGTGGCCGGCCGCCTCGGGTGCTCGCAGAACGCCGCGCGGCTGAAGGTCTCGCGTGCGCTCAAGGCCCTGAACGTCTCGCTTGGGGTGCAGGCGTGATGCCCCGCGGGTACTCCGCACGGGTCGTCCACCCCGGAAGGACGGTCCTCGCGTGAGCTCGGCCTCGTCCTCCTCCCCCGCGGCGCGGCCCGGCAAGCCCCGGACCGCCGACCTCATCCGGGAGTCCGTCGGCCTGCTCTCCTCCAAGTGGTCGATCGACCTGCTGCTCGCGCTCAGCCACGGCACGCGCCGCTACCACGAGCTGCTGGCCGAGCTCGACCCGATCTCCGAGAAGGTCCTCACCCAGACGCTGCGCGGGATGCAGCGCGACGGCCTGGTCGGCCGGCGGCTGCGCAAGAGCTCCGGGCCGCGGGCCGGGGTCGAGTACGCCCTCACGCCGCTCGGCGCGAGCCTCGCCCCGCCCC